>JBCCSR010000406.1:0-5503 GCA_039199865.1 Bacteroidota bacterium | reverse complement strand
GAAACAATTAAATGCTATCTTGCTTTCATGAATTTACTGAGTGAAAAGATTATTGCCTTCAACCAAAACTTGAAGTTGACCGCTGCATTACCTGAGAACATCAGATTTATGAATCCTTTTGTTGAAAACGATATTGCGCTGGCAACTTCAAGTCAATTTTATCGAAAATACTACGCAGATCAGCGGCCACGACAAATGATACTGGGCATCAATCCGGGCAGACATGGTGCGGGAGTAACGGGTGTCCCCTTTACGGATACCAAGCGCTTGGAAGCCATTTGTAAAATTCCATTTGCAGGCAAAAGTACGCACGAGCCCTCTTCTGTTTTTGTCTATGAGGTGATCAAAGCCTACGGAGGTCCCGAGGCCTTTTACCAAGAAGTTTACATCAATTCCGTTTGTCCACTGGGTTTTGTTATTCAAGACGAAAAGGGGCGCGAAAAAAACTACAACTACTACGACAGTAAAGGCTTGACCCAAGCGGTTGAGCCTTTCATCATCAAATCCATCCAAGCGCAAATTGATTTTGGACTAAAGCGAGAGGTCTGTCTTTGTCTGGGTAGCAATAAGAATTTCAAATACCTTCAAGCATTAAATAAAAAGCATCATTTTTTTGAGCAGATCATTCCACTGGAGCATCCTAGATATGTGATTCAATACAAATCCAAGCACCTGACAACTTACGTAGAAAAATACCTAGATGCTCTGCAAACCAATAGGCCAACCCTGTAATAATGCTTTTAAAGGGTAGCATGCTCCCCTCTCGTAACGATACTTTCGCTTGTGATTCCAATGGCTCTATCTACATCCACTCCAACAATAGTAGACCTTCGTACTCTAGATGGAAAATAAGTTTTTTACGCTTCGCTGTAATTCTGGAATCACCTCTTCCACAAACCATTTATTTTTAGCTTGCCAGATATTATTTCTCGGTGAAGGATGAGGCAGTACGAAGTATTGAGGGAGATAGTCCCGAAAGTGTTTTACTCTTTTCGTTAAGGTCAGGTGTTTGGCTTGAGGTAAATAATAATCTTGGGCGTGTTTTCCGATCAGGAGAGTCAGCTCCACGTTTGGCATTTTACCCAATAATCGGCGATGCCAAAGGGGCGCACATTCCTTTCGTGGAGGCAAGTCTCCCGATTTTCCTTTTCCGGGATAACAAAACCCCATAGGAACAATCGCGACTTTTTTGGGATCACAGAAATCCTCTACATCTAGTCCCAACCAATTCCTTAAGTTTTGTCCACTTTTATCGTCCCAAGGAAGCCCTCTATGATGAATTTGGAGTCCTGGAGCTTGACTAATGATTGCGAGTTTACAGCTCGGATGGGCACTAAAAATGGGCATGGGTCCCAATTCTAGAAAGTGACTACAGATTGAACAGTTCTTTATTTCTCGGATCAATTTCTCCATGTTCCTAATGATAAATCATTTGGGTATTCTATTTCCGAAACAAAAGTAGGAATTTCCCGGTTTAATGAATCAATTCTTCAATATCTTTGTTCCTGCATGAAATACACGCATATGCCAAGACAGCTCTACCCAATTATCACCATTTTATTGATTTTCCAAAACCTATATTTGTCTGGACAAAACACCAACAATCAGGAAACCCACATCTACCAAATTTACAAGACCAGTGAAGCCATCCGAGTTGATGGAGAATTAAACGAGCAAGTTTGGCAAAGGGCCGATAAAGTGGGTCCGTTTTGGTACAGCTTTCCCGTAGATGATCGAGCAGTTGAAACGGAATATCAGACTGAGGTGATGCTCACTTACACCGACAAATACATCTACATTGCCGCCATTTGTCACGGTGCAGGGCCTTTCGTTATCCCTTCTTTAAAAAGAGAAAACAATCAGTTTTGGGATGGTGATGTGTTCTCCGTCGTTTTCGATGCGGTCAATGAAAGGACCAACGCAGCGGGTTTTGCGACTAACCCCGCAGGTGTTCAACACGAAACCCTGATTGGTGCCAATACTGGAACGCGTGGTGGTGGTGGTAGCGGTGGCTTCAATAGTGCCTGGGACAACAAGTGGACAACCAATTCCAAACAATATCCTGATCGCTGGGTAACAGAAATGGCCATTCCCTTTAAAACACTGAAATATGGGGACAAAACAACTTGGGGAATGAACTTTGTACGAGGGGTTTCCAAAACCAATAGTTGGCATACTTGGGCCCCCGTTCCAGTACAGCTAACGGGAGTGGACCTGGGTTTTACGGGAGCACTCAAATGGGACCAGACGCCTCCAAAAGCCAAAGGCAATATCTCGGTTATTCCTTATTTGCTGGGAGGGGTTTCCAAAAATATTGAGGATGGAGAGGCCACAGATTTTACCTACAAGGCCGGTGGAGATGCTAAAATTGCCATCAACTCCAATCTCAACTTAGATCTGACCATTAATCCCGATTTCTCCCAAGTCGACGTCGACGAACAGGTGACCAACTTGAGTACAGTAAGCATTCGCTTTCCAGAGCGAAGACTATTTTTTCTAGAAAACCGAGACATTTTCTCTCAGTTCGGTATCCCTCCCATGCGGCCCTTTTTTAGCCGTCGCATCGGTTTGGACGAAGATGGCAATGCCATTCCCATTTTGTACGGAGCCAGGATCAGCGGCAATATGAACAAGGACTTACGTATCGGTTTAATGAATTTACAAACCAAAAATACGGAAGAGTTTGATAGTCAGAACTATACTTCCTTTGCCTTCAACCAACGCTTGTTTGGAAGAACTTCGTTTAAAGGCTATTTTCACAATCGTCAGGCCTACACCGAAGGAAGTTTTTCCGGCTTGGATTACAATCGAGCACTAGGGGCAGAGATGGAGTATCGTTCAATGAACGGCGCCTTGCGGGCCAACCTGGGCTATGGCCTCTCCCTGAGCAATGGTGTAAAAGGAGACAATCGAACCTATCATGCCATTTTCTCTTATGACAATCGCAACATTTCGTTTTACACGAATGTCATGACGGTAGAGGACGATTACATTCCCGACATGGGCTTCATCACGCTTTTGTTTCATCGAGATGCAATTGAAGACACCAGTCATCGCATTGGCTATAGCCATAGCTTTACGCGCCTAGCCTACACCATTTACCCGGAAAGCAGCAAAATCAATAATCATCGCTTTTCTTTCCGAACGGTCTACGATTGGACAACTACTACCAATAATTTGTTTATTGCCAGAGTCTCCGGAACCTATCGACTTAATTTGGCCAATACGAGCTCTTTTGAAGTCGAAGTCTCGCAACGTCACAATGAATTGTTATTTCCCTTCGATTTTACCGATAAAACCCCGCTTCCGGCTGATGCTTACAATTGGACCGTTTTTGGTGCCTCTTACCAATCGGATCAAAGGAAATCCTTTTTCTACGAATTGGGTGTTGAGTTGGGAGGCTTTTACAATGGAGATCGCCAACAGTTCTCTGCCGAACTCAATTATCGTCGCCAACCTTGGGGGAATTTTGGAATGCGTTTTGTTAGAAATGAGTTAAAATTTCCCGAGCCTTTTGGTAGCGAATCTCTAACCCTGATTGGACCAAGAATTGAAATCAATCTGTCACGCGATTTATTTTGGACGACCTTCTTACAATTTAACACCCAAAATGATAATTTTAATATCAATAGCCGTTTTCAGTGGCAATTGAAACCATTGTCCAACCTCTTCGTAGTTTACACTGACAATTATGCCATAGAAATGTGGGGACCCAAAAATCGTGCTTTGGTTGTCAAGCTAAATTATTGGTTAAATATCTAGGCAATCCTTCCTTTACGCCACTTGCCTTTCCATTGGGCATGGCTTCTCGACTTTGAAAGGAGAAAAACGATCAGCTAACCATTGGTCAAATTAGGCCATTTCCAAAGACATAATGGGTAGAAAACGCCCCGGAATTGAGCTAGCTTGCTGGTCAATGGTCTTAAAGCCCAGTTTTTCGTAGAAGGCAACGGCATGAGGATCAGCGGCCAAACGAATGCTTTTTGCCCTCAACTTTTTGGCCGTTTCGAAAGCATGTTGCATCAATTGCCGACCAAAACCTTTACCAATAAATGCGGGTAAAACAAAAAGGTTGTCCAAATGAAGAGCTGCCGCTTTCTTGGCAAGAAAAGCATAATAACCAATCATTTGTTGTCGATAAACTAGAACGTAAACAATGTTTTGTCGAATGTACTTTTGATCAATACGGAGTTCGTCTCGCCAGGTCTCCATCTGTTGGGGAGTATAGCCCCAATGCGCTTTCGATTGAAAAGTGATATCGGAAAGCGTTTGATGGTCGCGCACTTGTGCTTTATAAATCGTAGGCTGAAGAAATTGATGGGTCTCTTTTCGCTTGTGGGCAAAGCGTTGGATATCTACCACACTTGGCAATTCGGTTTGCCCCAATAAAAAGGTACTCATTTGTTTGGCCCAATAGGGTCCTAAAGAAGCTCCTTTTGTACCAAGACCATTGAACACATTGAGTTGGGGATGGTCCGGATGTTTTCCGAGCAGTGGTCTTCGATCGTGTACGGTGGGTCGGATGGCAGCCAAGTGCTGAACAACTTTGAAATCAACAGTAAGATCCGTCTTCACTTTCTCCAGTAATTCTTCGTAGGCCCAGTCGCTTTTTTCCAAGTGAGGGTAATTCCATTGATAAGTAGCACCCGCCCAGAATAGACCATTTCCCAGAGGAGCATAAATCAATTTCTTCTTAAAAATTTGCTCCAATTTTAAATCTGGGGCCTCAATCAACAGTACTTCTCCTTTGGCCAAAACCATATGCAAATAGGCAAACCAGGGATTTTGCAATACCCGAAAACCTTCGCAGAAAATCACTTGTTTGGCTCGTAAATCCCGATAGGAAACTTGGCCCTGAGAAAGGGTCAAATCTTCATAATCAAAGGCCGCTTCGAGTAAGACCGACTGATCGCTCAAGTATATTCTAAAAGCGGCGATTAAGCGAGGAATAAGGACCTGTCCCCCGTGTTGAAGCACTCCAATTTGGTGGGGTGCTTTGATGCCTTGAGGAAAAACAGTTTGATCTAACAATCCTTCTACATAATGAGCATACTCTGGAATTGCAGCGCGTGTCGACCACTCATTTTCTTCCCCCGGATCATGCAAGGCCCGGTAAATCTGACGTTCAAACAAAAAGCGTTCTCCCAATAAGTTTTCCAGCTCGTGGTAGGTCGTCATAGCTTGGGGAAGCAAAGTTTCGATCATCCAACTTTTCACGAAGCGACGTCCAGTAATGGGATTGATAATTCCCGCAGCAACTTGGGAGGCCGTTCCTTGGTGTTTTCCATCAACAAATAATACCCTTTGCCCAGCCTTCATCAACTCATGGCCCAGCAAAGTCCCCGCCAGGCCCTGCCCAACAATTAAGTAATCGTAAATCTCGGTAGGAATCAATACTTATAAATTTTCTAGAAATATTCGATCTGCTTTTTTCAATTTCTTTACGATCACTCTTACGATATGGTCGTAAAGAAATTGAAAAAAGCAGATCGAATATTTCTAG
>JBCCSR010000405.1:0-5503 GCA_039199865.1 Bacteroidota bacterium | reverse complement strand
CTTATTCACACTTCTCCTCTCCATTTCCACAGCAATTGGCCAAGATTGCCAAATCTTTAATGTCGTTGCTGAAGCCCATGCCTGTGATGATCAAGGCAATTTTTTAGTGGACATTGCCTTTGAGCATCAGTCTACAACCAATCAATTTCAGATTACAGGCAATGGCAATGACTATGGGACCTTCACTTACGGGTCTCCCTTTTACACGGTTGGCCCCATTCCCGGTGACGGAAATACCCCTTTGACCTTTGTCCTAACAGATTTGGTATTTGGCAATTGCTCGGGAGAAATATCCATCGAGCCAGTCAATTGTAATGCGTCCAACTGTGGACTTAGCGAAATTATTGTCGACCAACAAGATTGTGATCCTAGTGGCAATTACGGTCTCTTTGTCAATGTTCTACACGATAATATTCCCAATGAATCAGTCGATATTTCGATCAATGAAGAATTGATCGGATCATTCCCCCTCAGTCAACTGCCTACGATCATCGAAGGCATCTCCCCCAACGAGAATGGCATTGAAAGCATACAAGTTTGCCTCAGTGATGCTCCCGATTGTTGTTTGAGTACCTTTTATGATGCTCCTTGTGAGAGTGGGAATCAATGCCAAATTTCCGGTCTTTTCGTCGAACCTCATAATTGCGACGATCAGGGAGGCTTTATGCTTGACGTCGCTTTTCAATACGCCAACACCAGTGACCTCTTCACCATTATTGCCAACGATATGGTGTTGGGTACCTTCCAATATGAACAAACAGTTTATACGGTTGGTCCGCTAAATGGAGATGGAACAACCACTTGGGAAATCAGTGTTGTAGATGCAGGACAGAATGATTGTTCGGCCTCCACAATTTTAGCACCAGTCGATTGTGATCCGAATGGAGGGTGTGGCCTCTTGGAGTTGATCGTCGATCCCGGAGCTTGCAATAACGATGGCACCTATGACCTGTTTGTCAACATAGAACACAACAATTCTCCCGATGACTTGGTAGAGATTAACATCAATAATGCATCCATCGGATTTTTTCCCTTGGGGCAACTGCCGACGACCCTGCAATTAGACCCCAACGATCTGCCCGTCAGCATGATCGAAATTTGCCTCGTTGACGCTCCCAATTGCTGTATCTTTGCGGACTACATAACCCCCGATTGTAATGGTAGCGGAGACTGTAGTTATAGCAATGTCGGTTTTGAAGTCCAGCCCTGTGATGCTCAAGGTAACTTCCTCGTCGATGTGGGTTTCAATGTGCAAAATCCAGGTGGTTCTTTTACCATTTTTGCCAACGGTATGAGCTTTGGTCCTTTTGACTATGGTGACAATTTCTACACCTTTGGACCTTTACAAGGTGGACCTAATGCCATTTATCAAGTCACCATTCAAGACAATGACAACAATTGTTCGGCAGCCTTACTCATCGAAAACGATTGTAATGTTGGTGCCTGCGCTATTTTCGAGCCTACCGCGGAAGCTCAAGCATGTGATGAGCAAGGCAATTTCTTTGTCCATATCGCTTTTGAAGCACAAAACACCAGTGATCTTTTCCAAATTTCCGCTAACGGAGCGGTACTCGGCACTTTCGCTTATGGCGATCCCTTCTACACCGTCGGGCCGTTCCAAAATAATGGTGGTAGCATCGACTTTCTAATCACAGATTTGGGCATCGACAATTGCGAAGCCATCGCTTTCCTCGAAGCCTTTGAGTGTCAACCTAGTGGAAGCTGTGGACTTTTGGAGCTGATGGTCAATACCGGACCTTGCAATAATAATGGTTCTTACAATCTAACGGTCAATGTAGAACACAACAATTCTCCCGATGACTTGGTAGAGATTAACATCAACAATGAATCCATCGGATTTTTTCCCTTGGGGCAATTGCCGACTACCCTCCAAGTGGACCCCAGCGATCTACTCGTTAGTACCATCGAAGTTTGCCTCGTTGACTTCCCCAACTGCTGCCTCTTTACGGACTACGAAACGCCCAATTGTAATGGTGGTGGAGACTGTAGCTACAGTAATTTCGGTTTTAATGCGCAGCCTTGTGATGCCCAGGGTAACTTTTTTGTCGATATTGGTTTCAATGTACAAAATCCAGGAAGTTCCTTTACCATTTTCGCCAATGGCACCAGCTTTGGTCCCTTTGATTATGGTAATAATTTCTACACCATTGGCCCGCTACAAGGGGGACCCAATGCCGTCTATCAAGTCACCATTCAAGACAATGACAACAATTGTTCGGCGGCAGTAGTCATCGAAAACGATTGTAGCCTCAACAATTGCGCTATTTTCGAAGCAACTGCGGAACCACAGGAATGTGATGAGCAAGGTAATTTCTTGGTTGATATCACCTTTGAAGCACAAAATACCAGCGATCTTTTCCAAATTTCCGCTGACGGAGCGGTGCTTGGCACCTTCGCTTATGGCGATCCCTTCTACACCGTCGGACCGTTTCAAAACAATGGTAGTGGCATCGACTTTTTGATCACAGATTTGGGCATCGACAACTGCGAAGCTGTGGCCTCACTCGAAGCCTTTGAATGCCAACCTAGCGGAACCTGCGGACTCTCGGAATTGATTGTCGATCCTGGGGCTTGCAATAATGACGGTTCCTACGATCTATTTATTAATGTTACCTACAATAATCCACCTGATGACCTAGTGGAGTTGAGCATCAATAACGCATTTATTGGCCTTTTTCCTTTAAATCAATTGCCGACAACGCTTCCAGTGGAACCCAGCAATCAAACCTTGGGGACGGTACAAGTTTGTCTCGTAGATTTCCCAGATGATTGTTGTCTTCTGGTGGATTACCAAGTTCCCGATTGTAATAATGGTAGTTGTGGAATCAATGCCATCGAAGTCTATCCCATTTCTTGTAATGGAGATGGCAGCTACAGCCTACTCATTGATCTAGATTATAATAGCAATGTTGGTGGTAGTTTCAATGTCTTTAGCCAAGGCAATACCTTGGGGAACTTTGAATATGCTGATTTACCTATTATCCTCCCCTCTTTCCAAAGCAATGGCAATCTCATTCAGCAAATTGGTGTTTGCGATGAAGATTCCCCCAATTGTTGTATCGATACGGAATTTGAAGGCCTGATTTGTGACAACTGCGAATACTGGAACATTGAAGCTAGTCCCGGAGATTGTCAAGCGGATGGTACCTTCCCCATTGAATTGGATTTCGAACATCAAGGAGGTGGGCCCTATTTCAGCGTATTGGCCAATGGACAAACTCAGGGCATCTTCCTTTACAGCGATTTACCCGTAAGTTTCGGCTCTTTCCCTGGAGATGGCATTAGTACCATCAATTTGATCATTGTCGATTTGACCAATCCTTTCTGCAATTTCTCTTGGGAAGTTCAAACCATCGAATGTGGTGGCATTCCACCCGCAAGTCCAGTTTGGCCAGGAGATGCCGACGATGACAATATTGCCAATCACCTTGACCTACTCAGTTTGGGTTTGACTTATGGCTTGGAAGGCCCAAGCCGTCCAAACAATGACATTGGCTGGCAGGCGATGGCTGCATTGGATTGGCCAGGTACGTTTATCAATGGCATCAATCACAAAAATGCAGATTGCAATGGAGATGGAATCGTAGACGATCAAGATTTATTTGCCATCGAAAACAACTATGGCTTGACCCACGGTCCGGTACTACCTTTCGTTGGCGTTACCAGCAGTCCAAATGACCCAGCCCTGTTCGTCGATTTACCCAGTGAAAACGACTTATCAATTGGTACTCCATTTGTCGCCCCCGTCCTTTTGGGAACGGAAGATTTGCCCATTGATAACATTTATGGCTTGGCCTTTACCATTGAATTTGACCCCACAGTACTCGATCCCAATCAAACTTTTGTGGAAGTTGTTCCCAATTGGATGGGTACTCCCGACACGGATCTAATCAGTATCAATCGGACTCTTGCGGATCAGGGGATCATTGAAGTGGCTCTGAGCCGAATTGATCAGCAAAATGTGGGAGGCCATGGCCCCATTGCTCACTTTATTGGTATTATCGATGATGTACTGGGCAAAACCGAAGTAGAGGTAAATATCCGGGATATTCGAGCCATTACTGCAGAAGAACAAGCAGTTCCACTTCACAATCCAGAGCAAGTGGTGATCTTGACCAATACAACCAATACTGAAAACGTCATCGAAGGACTGATGGTATTTCCCAACCCCACCAATGACTTCCTTCATATTCAAAACGAAAGCAATCAACCCGTGGATGCGGTCCGGATTTACAATGTGTTGGGACAACAACTGCGTGTGCTAAAGCAGTTCAATGATAGCCAAATCATTAATGTGGCCAACTGGACACCAGGGATTTATTTTGTCCGTCTGGAAGTCGGAGTAGAAAGTCAAACCGTTAAAATCGTGGTGGAATAATTAACTGAGGAGTACCCAGCAAAAGCAAGTGTAAATATCGTTTTGTATTTGCTTTTACATCCACTCCAAAAAACACCCGAAGTACAAAACACGTTGCAGGAAATGGTTTTTGATCAAAAGATCGACCGTTTCCTGTTTTTTTTGTAAAATAGCCCATGCTTTTTTTGTACGTCATTTCGGGGCTGTTTTTTGTGCTTGTATTGCTGTATCTACTCGTACCCAAAGCGACCAATTTGCACGAAGTTTTACGGCTTCCACTTTATCAGTATCGGGTTTGGACCAATCCCAGTAACAATATGATTGTGCAAAAACACCGTTTTGGGAAACAAAGAAGACAGTACTTTTTGCATTGCCAACCCAAAGACAAGCCCGTTACCCAGCAAGCCGTCATTGTTTATTTTCACGGTGGAGGTTGGGCATTTGGCGCTCCGGAGCTTTTCAAAATTAATGCTCAATTTTTTGTTGATCTGGGTTACGAAGTTTTTCTGCCTTCCTATCGACGCATCCCTCTCTACAACTCCATGGACCTCAGAGAAGATTTATCCCTCACCCTAAGTAAAGTCATGGAGTTCTTGCCCGATGATGGATCGCGAAAAATCATTTTGGGAGGCATTTCCGCGGGCGCCAATTTGGCGGCCTTGTTGTTGCACGATCGGCAAGCACTTGAGCAATTGGGGCTTGATGATCGCATTTTTCAGGGGATGATGCTCTTTGGTGCGCCGCTCGATCTGAGCAAAATGGCGGATACTTTTGTCTTGCGACTCTATGCTGGCCAACGGGGTTCTGAGCAATTCAAAGCGGCCAGCCCAATTGAGCATCTTCAGCAGCCTAGTCCCCAACCCGTGCGATGCGTCCATGGCGATCGCGATGGCTTTGTCAATTATCGATCCGCAAAAGCCTACTGTCAAAAACGTCAACAGCTCAACTGTGGTCCCACCCTATTCCACACCATTCCCCAAGGCACTCACCTCGATGCGGGCAGTTGGAATTTCTTTGATGATGAACTGAGAAAAGTATTGGTAGCTTGGCTAAAAGCCCTTTAAAAAGCATCTTTCCCATAATTTTAAAAAAAAATTCAATATCTTGCAGCGAAATTAAAACTCG
>JBCCSR010000404.1:0-5506 GCA_039199865.1 Bacteroidota bacterium | reverse complement strand
CCCCTGTTCTTGTGCCTTCAAAAGAGCAATGCCAATTAAGGTTTTGGAAATGGAAGCAATATTTTGGATGGTACTTGGGGTATACTTTTTTGTCAACTCAATGTCTGTATGGCCAAATCCATTTTCATAAATCAAACCTTCATCATCCACTACCGATACCGAAAATCCAATGATCGCATTTTTAGCAAAAGCGGATTGTAAGTCCCTCGTCAAAGTATCCTTTATTGAGCTGTAGTCATCCCTTTCGGATGACTTTTGGGTTTCGCCATTTTGCTTACACGAAAAAAATACTAAGGAAAGGAAGAAGAGGAATACGCTATTTTTCATTGGTGACTATATGGTTAAAATTAATTTATATTTCCTATTGAAAAGACTACTCACTGATCTATGATCCAAATGCAAATCTCACTTTTTTACGCGTTGGCCGCTAACTTTCGTACATCCATAATTTTTTCGTAAATTCTCCATGCCATCCCGATTCTTTGAATGGGAGGATTGACGATCGAAAAATTTGACTTATTGCTATAAAACGCATTTCGAGTAGCGGTGTTTCAGTACCGCTTTCGAATTTGCCATTACAAAAAAACCAATCTTAAAATCTAGAACAAAATGAGAAAAATCCAGTTTATCCTTTTCCTATCTTGTTGCTTCAATGTCCTTTCTGCCCAACAAAACCTCAAAGCCCTAGTCGGGGGCACCCTCATCGATGGTTTTGGTGGACAAGTCATCCACAACAGTGTAATTTTAGTCGAGGGAGAACGCATCATCAAAGTCGGTCATCAGGGCAACACACCAATTCCCGAGGAGGCAACCCTAGTCTCCACCGAGGGCATGAGTGTAATGCCTGGACTCTGGGACATGCACGTGCATTTGATGATCAATGGACACAGCGACTATGCTCACTGGGATACAGCGTACATCGATCAATTTGAAAAAGTCGTGATGCCTTCCTCTGCCCATCAACTTTTGTTAGCGGGCGTGACCAGCGCAAGGGATTTGGGTGCCCCATTGGAAACAAGCCTCAATGTCAGAGATCGAATCAATCGGGGAGAAATTCCCGGGCCAACGATGTACATGTCTGGACCATTTATCCAACATCAACCCTATCCGGGCACCGAGGCTTTTCGCTGGGGGGTCAATGGAGTTGCGGATGCGAGAGAGAAAGTCCGTCGTTTGGCCGAAGCGGGGGTCGATTGTATCAAACTTATCGATCAGGATCAGATGACGATGGAAGAGGTTCATGCGGTTGTAGACGAGGCGCATCAACATAATTTAACTGTGGTGGCACACAGCCATCGACCAGAAGAAATTAGGAGGGGTTTGCAAGCAGGGGTCGATTGTTTTGAACACACTGGCTTGTCCACAGCTCCGGCCTATCCCGAAGATGTCATGCAAATGATCAAAGAACGAACGGCAAAAATGAATCTGGGCCCTTTGTTTTGGACCCCCACCGTGGAAGGCCTGTACAATTATGAATATACCCGGGACAATCCGGAAAAACTGGATGGTGATTGCTGGCATTTGGGCTTACCCGAAGCCATTATTGCCGATATTGAGCAATCCATTCAACATCCTGGACGACTCCCCTATTTTCAGATCACTCCCTCTCGGCGTCCTACGCTGGAGAAAAAAGTCAAGCAATTGATTGAGGCTGGAGTCGTTTTGCTCATTGGTACGGATAGTGGCATTCCAATGAAATTTCATTGCCAATCTACTTGGAATGAACTCGATGTTTGGGTCAATGAATTTGGGATTGATGCGATGTATGCGATTAAAGCCGCTACCTATTGGCCTTCGGTAGTCATGGGGGTAGACGATGATTTTGGTACTATTAGCGAAGGGAAATATGCCGATATTATTGCCGTCAAAGGAGACGTGCTTCGATACATTTCTCTTTTACAGGACGTAGATTTGGTTATGAAAAAAGGGAATTTAGTGAAACAGCCCGTGCGTCCGTAAAAGAAAGGCTAAAACTTACGGCGAAATCTTCCATTGTCAAAACGGCTATCACTTCTTGGCTTTCGCATTCCAATGAATGCTCCAATGGCGAGTAGAATGAGCATCGTATACAGCATAAGGATGTTTTTGTTGATTGTAAAAGTACACTAAGATAATCGTTTCCTGAGAATAAAAAAAGTGGGCAGACTGCGCTCAAAGAAGTTTGACCAGCATTGTGTTGCTCACTTTTGCCTGACTTTTTGCTCAAGTTCAGCAAGTGGGATGGCGATCTCGTCTTGACCAAAAAATTCTCCCTCTCCTCCGACATACAGGAGGAGATGACGTTCACTTACGCCCCAGACAATGGCATGCTTATTTCCCTTTTTGTAGGCGGCCAAATTAATGGTAGCCTTCTTTTTTTCATTGTAGCGACGTACATAGGGCAAAAGATCGCCCCGATCCAATTGGGGAATCAACTGGCCCAGTTCAATACTGAGATAAGACAATAATCCTTCATCAATCTTACTTGGGTTCAAGACCAAACTGTGGTAGGTGGTATCGCTTACTTCCCCGAACAATTGTTCTGTGATGAATTCGATGGAAAGCAATTCCTGGCTTTGTAAGGTCACCCGGAAATCTCCCTTGACGACCGTTAGTTGCTCTTGCGTTTCTTTGCACCTGCGCAAATGATCTTCGAAGGCTCCATGAATTTCAAGCAATCGGTTCAACTCCTCGACTTGGGGGCTAGGTTCCTCAATGACAATTTGGGGATAATAAAGGGTCAATTTGCAATTGTTCTGCTGGATCGTTTTAAGTGTCCTTTGGATGTGATAAGGATTGGTTTGATGACAACTCGCAAAACCCATCCCAATCATGCATAGGATGCTCCACTGTTTGATGCTTATTTTCATTACTTGAGTACTTGTTTATTCCAAATAAAACTGTTGCCGCTCTTCCTCGACAAAATTATTCCAGGCCTCGTACAAATTAATCTTGGGTTGAGTTCGATAATAAATGTAGCCTGGCTCACGGGCGTGAGGATGCTCAATTTGATCTACCAACTCCATATTGGCAAACCAAGAGGAATTGCTTTGCCGGACATCATCCACCAAGATTTGTCGATCAAAAACTTGGTCTTTTTTTACCCACATCACATAACTGCTATTGACGCTAAAAGTTGCTGGCAATTGATATTGATCTCGATAAAAATTGAGTACGGAGGCATGAGCGTATCCTCCACCGTAAATCATACAGGTTTGCTGCTCTACCGAATCGAGTTGATGATACAATTGAGCCACTTTTTGGGCCAATTCCTCCCAGCCATGCATATCTGCAATGTCTTGCGGAAGGTCATAGTACTGACCATCCTCCCAGCGCAATGGAGCTGAATAGCCCAAATGATGACGCATCATGGCACAATAGTCTTCCATTTGAGCGACGGGTAAAATGGGCAATGCATAGGGAAGCAAGGGGAGCGTCAGCGCGATACACACCGCCAACAAAAGCCATTTGCGCCGAAAGGATTTTAACTGCGCTTCTAATGCCAAGGCACCAAAGGCAAACAAGATGGTGTAAGCCCCACGTGGGTAATAATTTTTTCCACCAAAATAAGCAATGATGGTCACGGTAAGCAAGAGGGCAATCCCCAAAAAGCGATAGGGTTTCCATCGGGCTTGCGTAAACAGCGCCCACAAACCCAATAGCCACAAGCCACCCCACAGATGATGCGCCAATAATTGGCTGGCCAGAAAATCGGATAAATTCACATTCGATAATTGAGTCCGACTCAATTCTTCCATATGCTGCCAAACGGGAAATCCGTGTACATATTGCCAATGCAAATGAGGGGATACCAAAAGGAAGGCCAAGACTGCGGCGGCGTAAGGATAAGGTGTTGCCAACCAATGTCGATGTTCACTCCATACGAAAGCGAGGATCAAAGCGAGGGCATAAAATGCAATGGAATGCTTGGTCAGAAAACCCAGCGCCAAACTGAGGCCAATTGCCCACCAAAAATGCTTGTTTTGCGTCTGAACCAATTTGACCAAACAATAGGCCGTCAACAACCAGAAAAATTGGTTGAAGGAAACGGGCTGAAACAAGGTATTGCTGGCCAAATAAACGGGAGAAAAGATAAACGCTAAACCCACAAAAATGACCGACCACTTTTGTCCTCCCAAACTAAGAACCAATCGACACAAAAGATAAACACTCAATACTCCGATTAAGGCGGGAAACAAACGAACGACGAAAACACTGACACCGAGCCCATTGGCGAGATAAGCCAGAAAAGCGGTGAGCGGAGGAATTTCCATATACCCCCAAGACAAATGTTGCCCTTCTACCAAATACAAGTATTCATCTCGATGAAAACCGTAATTGGTATTGGTGAATAAATGCAAAGCCAATTTCAAAAGTAAGAGTGGGAAGACCGGAGTGAGGGCAGTAGCCTTGGTTTTCATCGTTTTTGGACTAAGTTTTACACAAAAAAGAAAGTATCATTTCATCCACAAACCGATCGAAAATACAATATAAACAATGATCCAAAGATAGATCTTGATTTCTTCTATCCATCCCTGCTGGTGTACGCGCTTCATTCTTTCTTCAAACTCGGGGCCATGGCCTAGATGATTTTTCTCAGCAACATCGCGCTCCTCTTGCTTGGAGACAATCCAATCACTGAAAGCCTTGGTTTTGCGCTTCCAGCGACGATTACTTTGATTATTTGCGGCTCCACCTAGCCCATACATCAGCGATCATTCAAATGAGCCAAGTCAATAAATAAAGAAAGAACAAACAAACAAACAAAACAATGACCATGGATAAAGCGTACATTCGAAGCTCATCGAGCCGTCCACGACTTTGGGCAGCCCTCATTCTTTGCTGAAAGCCAGGACTTTTACTTGGACAGGTAATTTCGGATAAATTTGCTCCTTGATGTCGAGGAGCGTTCCAATCGCTAAACGCAACAGTCTTGCGCATGAAACGACGGTTATTTTTAAAGACCAGCATGGCGGCAGCACTAAATGACATCTTGAGATTCTTTTAGTAAACGAATGACTTTCTTTAAAATGAAAAAAAAGTGTTGACTTCCCAAGAATGTCAGACCAAGTCCTGGTTTTGGTCGATCAAAGTCGAATACTCTTGGTCATGCTACAATGAGTAAACTCATCTAATATCACATTCCGATGGATCGCGATATAGCTCAACAGGAATTCATTCATCTTTTCGTTTTTGGTAAATTGCTTGGCGAGCTTGCGGGCGGCTTTCTTTTTGAGATGGTCATTTTGGTAGTTGTTTGCATCGAGCAAATATTTTTCCATGATGACCACCTCTTCGGTGGCTTCTAAGATTCGAAATGCTTCGATGACTTCTTTTAATCGTTCTATTTTTTCGGTGTAAAAAAAGTTTCTGGCCCCTCCTTTTTTCATCCTTTTTCTAAACCGAACCACTTTCGCAATGGTCGTCAGATGCTCCGGCAAATCGGTTATGGATTGGCCCAAATCTAAATTGGCTTGCACAAACTGATGGGCCAATCGCTCTAAATCCTTACTCTTGACGAGTTTTT
>JBCCSR010000403.1:0-5507 GCA_039199865.1 Bacteroidota bacterium | reverse complement strand
GCCCCAAATACCAATCTTTCCCCGAGGCAAGGACATTGGTTGAGCAAAAAGGAGCCTTCTCTGTCTTGGACGCAACAATGTTAGGAACTGTCTTTTCCCAACTGCAATCGCCCCCATTTTATCAACGAGCCAGCCAACAAATGAAGGCCTACATCGAGAATAATTCCGGAGCAACTGTGCAAATAATTGGTTATATTGAGTCGATAATCGAGTCATTATAAGATCTGTCCTGTTGAAATATGAAGCTACAAACACTGGTCTTTTACTTGTTTTTCTTTAGCCTTTGTTATTACTTAATTTGGATATTTGATCCCATTTTTAGTGTTGCCTACGATCTTTTCACCCAACAAAGCAAGGTGGAAAGCAAAGCGCAAATTGATCAAAGCCTAGCCCAATTTAATCGTGTTCTTTTTGAAGATTTACCCAAGGAAGTCAAAGTTCGTTTTTCGAGCAAATCTTCTAAAGTTTGCTACGGAAAAGGAAAACAGGAACTCTATTCGGGTTTGGCCATCTATCAGATCAAATGGTTTGAACGCTATCGTTATATTGTCGGTGATTTTAGGGTAAAAGACTTTCTTTCTGGAAATGATTTTTTTATCCATAGCGATGGATTTCCTCATCTCGCAAAAACGCAATATCTTGTACTCGATGAAGCCGTACTTTACAAAATCCACGGACTCCGTCAGCTTTTACGCAAAAACGAACTGGATGAAACACAAATGCGCATTAATTCAGGATTTCGCCCTCCCCATTACAATGAAGCGGTAGGAGGTAAAGTTTGCTCTCGTCATCAATTTGGAGATGCCGTTGACCTAATTATTTACGATATCAACCGAGACGGGAAAAGCAATGCGAAAGATGCAAAAATAGTATACGATTTGCTTGATCAGCACATCATTGGCAATGGCGGTGGGCTTGGCAAATACAAAAGCAATCGCAATGTGCTCCACATCGATACCCGTGGATCCCGGGCCAGATGGTATTATTGAGTCAATGGTACGGAAGAATAAGCACCCAAGAATAAACAGCTTTTTATTGAAAACATTCGTTCACCAATTACAAAAACAAAGCTAATGTTGAATATCGACAGGCTTATCTCCGAGTTCAGTGACTGTCGAATACTGATTGTTGGAGATGTGATGATAGATGAGTACATGTGGGGTTCAGTCGATCGAATCTCTCCGGAGGCACCTGTTCCTATTGTCCAATTGCAAAAAAGTGATCAGCGCTTGGGAGGAGCCGCTAACGTCGCCCTCAACATCAAGGCCCTAGGTGCCGAACCCTATTTGTTTAGTGTAGTTGGTAATGATCAGGCAGGACAAAAATTAAAGGAGCTTTTGCCCAAGCATGGCATTTCCGCTGCGGGGATTATCTCTTCTGATCAACGAATGACTACGGTCAAAACCAGAGTGATGTCTGGAGGCCAACAATTGATTAGAATTGACCGAGAAAAAATTGAAGAACTGAATGGCGATGATGCAGGTCAGCTCTTAATAGCCATCGGGCAATGCCTGGAAGATCAGCCCATCGATGCAATCCTATTTCAAGATTACAACAAGGGAATACTTAGCCTGCGTGTCATCCGTAAAGTGATGTTGGAATCCATCAAAAGAGACATTCCAACTGCCGTTGATCCCAAATACGATCATTTTTTGGCCTACACTCAAGCCACGCTCTTCAAACCAAACCTCAAGGAAGTCAGCCAAAAAATGAATTTCGAAATGTCGGCTCATCCCGATCCCTTACTCAAAGCGAGTCGGTTCATTCAAAATGAACTTGGCAATGAATTGACCTTAATTACCTTGTCGGATAAAGGGGTATTTGTTCACCAAAGCGGCTACGCTAAAATTCTACCAACGCAACCCAGACAAATTGCGGATGTCTGTGGAGCGGGCGATACAGTTATCGCCATTGCCACCCTGGGTTTGGCCAAGCAATTGACCCCTCAACAAATTGGTCTTTTATCGAATCTAGCGGGGGGGCAAGTTTGTGAAAAAATTGGTGTGGTCCCCGTCGATTGCGAGCAATTGAAAGCAGAGTATCTACAATGGGTTCATCCCAAAGCCGAAGAAAGCATCCAAGGAGAATGAGTCGTATGTTGCACATAAAGAAACAATTTGTTATATTTCACCTTCCGTTCGTCCCTAAATCATGCTAACCGCTCTGGTCAATACCTTTGAGGATGCCACTTTATTATAATGCAAAAGGTCGATCTCAATGGATACCGGGACGCAAAACGAAATTGATATGAAAAAAGTATTTACCCTGTTAACAACCCTTACCCTTTTATTTACGTTTCCCTCATCAATCGTTGCTCAGGACCAAGGCCCAGGATCAAGTAGTCCTGACCTTACCCTTTTATTTGAAGAAGATTTTAGTACGCCGGGACTACCCAGTGGATGGTTTACCGTTGATATGGGACCAAGCAATCTTGACGTACTTTGGGAATGGTGCGAAGATTCCAGTATTGATGGTACAGGTGCCTGCCCCAAAATTTGGGATGGCGTTTCCAATCAACAAAGTGCTTTCGCCGCCACTTCAGCCTCTACTGGTTTTCTGGTAGCTGAGTCCTTCAAAGTCGGTGATGTTCCACACTTGAGTGTACTCAATATGCCCGTACAAGACTTTAGCGATCAAGATGAAGTTTGGATTCACTTCCAGACGCATATCGGTGGCTTCATCTTTGATCCAGCGACCAACGCCATTGTAAGCGTCAGTACCGATGGCATCAATTGGGAGGCTTTTACTTGTTTTCCCAATCAATTTCTGGAAGACGGTGTTAGATGGTCGATCAATCCAGAACACGTTTATTTAGATATCTCCTCGATTGCTGCAAATCAAGAAACGGTGTTCATCCAATGGTCCTGGCGAGGCAATGATGAATATTACTGGGCCATCGATGATCTGCAAGTCTACGATGGAGATCCTCGCCCCGCGAATGATCTACGCGTATCCAGAGAGTGGTTTGCCCTCGCGCCTAGCGAAACGATTCCTACTAGCCAAGTGACCCCTTTTGGCTTTATGGCAGATATCGTCAATCGGGGAATCGGTGCACAGAGTGATGTCAAAGAGGTCATTGACATCTACAAAGCGGGCGTCCTGGTCCATACGGATACTCTATTCTTTGATAGCATAGCACCGGGGCAAATCATTGAGAACCAAGTTTTTCCCAATACTTTTACCCCCTCTGGACCGGCCAATCAATATCTTGGCGTTTATTCGGTAATTGGTGATTCACAAGAGGCAACTCCTTTTGACAACGAAGTTTCCTTTAACTTTTCGACCTCTGATAGCACTTTTGCCAAGGAAAGTTACTTTGACGAATCCGTTACTCCTGGTCCCGAATTCTGGCCCGCAAATGCACCCCATTCCTGGTCTTGGGGCAACTTTTATTTTCTTCCCAATGGAGAAGGTTATCGTGCTTCTTCGGCCAGTTTTAGTATCTTCAATGGTGATAGTTTAGAGGATAAAGTGGTCTTCATTCATCTCTATGAATGGATAGATGCCAATGAAAACACCTTGGTGGAAGCGGAGGAACGCACTTTGGTTGGGCAATACAATTATACTTTTGGCGATGATGATCCTCCGCAAAACCAATCTTTTGTTACGGTCCCTTTGTATCATCCAAACACTCAAGGAGAAGTGTTGTTGAAAGACAATACTGCCTACTTGCTCATGCTAGAATATGAAACGAATGATCAGAAAGATTTGGTCATCACCTGTAATCGTCGCAACAATTACGAAGCCATGATTGCCGTAGCCGATTCTCTCAATCAACCTTTTTACGCGAGTATGCTCGCTGTGGCTCCATCCATTGTCAATGCCACTTATGAACCCATTGGTTTTGGTGAAAACTATGCGCCTGGTATCCGCTTAAATATCGACCTGATCACTTCTACCAACAATTTACTTTCAAAAAACAATCTCATTACGACCTTCCCCAACCCAGCCATTGATGAGCTACAAGTTGCGCTACAATTTGTGGAAACGATGGAAGAAGTACAGCTTTCCATGCTCGATACCAGAGGGACTTTACTCCGCACACGGCAGTTGGAAAACATCAAAGAGGAGACCGTCCAATGGTCAACCCAAGCCTTGAGTGCTGGCATTTACTTTTTAAAAGTGGAAACCGCCGCGGGTAACAGAAGCCAACGATTTATAGTGGCCCGATAAGGACAAAAAAATAGAGGAGCTGAATGTAGATTCAGCTCCTCCATTTTTCATTCTGCACGGTACCGTTGAAACTATACCTTTTGTAATTTGGCCAGACTTTCCTCGAGAATTTTGATTCTCGCCAAGCCATCTTCTAATTTCTTTCGCTCTTTGTCGACCACGGCAGCAGGTGCATTGTTGACAAAGCGCTCATTGCTCAATTTCTTTTCGATTCCAGTGACAAAACCTTTGGCGTGGATCAAGTCTTTCCCCAATTTTGCCACTTCCGCTTCAACGTCAATCTCGATATTCATTTCCAACAAAAACTGATCGGTCCCCGAAACAAAAGAAATGGTTTGGTCAATCTCTTCTTCATCGGTAAAAATCAATTCCGAGATGTAGGCCCGCTTCATGATGGTTTCCTGAATGCCCTCTACATCAAACAACGCTTTTACGGTATCACTATTTCGAACGTACAACTTCAAGGGATCTTTATCTTTCATGCCTTTGCTCTTCCGATGAAAACGAATTTTTGAAATAATGTCAATGGCCGCATCTACTTGACTAATCAACGCATCGTCAAAATCTTGGGAGCCTGGATAAGTGCTAACAATACAATCTTGCCCTGCTGAACGATCCTTTAAACGATGCCAGATTTCTTCGGTTACAAAGGGCATAAAAGGATGTAAAATCGTCATCAAGGTCTCAAAGTAATCGATGCCTTGTTCCAGAGCAGCTCGGTCAATGGGATGCTGATAAGCGGGTTTGATCATTTCCAAATACTCGGAAAAGAAATCATTCCAGATGAAAGTATACAGATTCATCAGCGCATCTGACAAACGGTATTGTGCAAAATTTTGCTCAACTTGACGAAGTGTTTTATTGAGCTTGTGGCCCAACCAATTTTGGGCCAAATGGTTGATTTTGGCGGTAGCCTCGTCCGCAGGCGCCTCAACCACTTCCAATTCCTTCAACAACTTCATCGCATTCCACATCTTATTGCAGAACTTCAGGCCCTGCTCACATTTGGCGCTTTCATTGGCTACTGCTTTAGTTTTCGGATCAATTGGCGCATCGAAAATAATATCGTTTCCGGCCGAACCACTCAGCAGCATTCCAAAACGAACGCCGTCAGCACCATACCGCTCAATCAATTTTAGCGCGTCGGGAGAGTTGCCCAAAGACTTACTCATCTTACGTCGCTTTTCATCGCGAACCATACCGGTGAAGTAAACGTCATTGAACGGTTGAACCCCCTTCTTCTTACTGAGTTCTTCTCCCAACAAACCCTCCGCCCATTCGTATCCAGACATCACCATTCGAGCTACCCAAAAGAACATAATGTCCCAACCCGT
>JBCCSR010000402.1:0-5512 GCA_039199865.1 Bacteroidota bacterium | reverse complement strand
GATCATCGTGCCCTACCTCTACGCGGAACTCAGGGAGAAGAAGTGATGGCCGTCGCGTCTGATAATACAGATGCAGTCCTCCAAAATATTGGTTCTCAAAAGTATTGCCCTCAACGAGGGTTCCTAGTTCCCGCGTACTAGCACTAATTCCCAAATAGTACATACCGTAACTGCCATCAATAAATCGATTGTACAAAAAGGCATTCGAATGATCTACAGAAGTATTGGAATAGATCAGGGCATAATTAGTGGAAGTAGAGTTGATATCACGACCAATAATTTCATTAGACACAAACTCATTGTTGCTGGCTCCGTTTCTGATGTCTATAACTCGGGTAAAACTCGGAGAAGTATTTTGCAGGGTCATTTGCCGAAAGGTCAACCAATCGGCCCCATCCAAGCGAAGGGTGTAATTGGTGCTGCTGGTAGCAGTATTGTAGCTTAGCGTAACCTCAGTACTATCTCCCATCTCCGACTGGAAGGTAATCGTATTGGTACTGGAAGCACCATTGATTTCTGGAATAACAATTTGCTCCAAATAAGTACCATTGCGAACATTGAAACTGACTTCATCAATCACCCCTCCCCGCTTCATCGCTTCAACGGCAGCGGTGAAATTGGGAAAATCAGGATCAGTTCCACCAATGGTGTAAATGCCCCCCAAAGCAGCATAGAGATTCTCTACGGAGGCCGTATCATTCAAAATATCTTCGTCAAGGCTTCCGTTGGGTGCATTGGTCCAACCGACAATGGTGTAAGCCGTATCAATTTCAAAGGGAAAGGTACCGATACAAACAGAATCGATAATCTGAGCAGATAAAAGCGTATCTGTCCATTGGAAAGTGGGCTGAACAACACCATTGACCTCCCAGTTGATCTCGACAGAAGTTAAGGTATCCAGACCATTGTTCAAGAGACTGACATAAACCGCTTGAATGTCGGCAGCAAAAGGCATGGATGGCTGATCGATAGAGACCAGACCAGCATCATTTTGAGCAGTAATGAATTCATCTGCTCCGATATCTGGAGCCGTAGGATTCCGTAAATCTCCATCAATATCATCGTTGACTGCTGCGATGGGTGTCCCCTTTTTATCGATGGCTACATTGGTAACGTGAAGGTCCAGTTCTCCAACAAACAAAGGATCGACAGATATGGAATTGGCATCCAAGTTACTCGCGGTTTGCCAGCTGGCCAAATCGGCTCTGGCCGCATCCCAAAAGCCGAGATTGGTTCCTGTAACGTACAAATCATTGTGGTCGCAAAGAATCAAGCCGTTGGTTGAGGATCGGAAAATGGCATAGCCTCCCCCTCGGTTGACAAAAATATTGTTCAATACCTCTTTGTTGTTGCCACGGAAAGTATAAAAGGCTGCGGTACTGGTATTGGTATTGGTGACATCAACGGTGTTGTAATAAAATTTTTGATGCTGACCATCATCCGTGTAAATGGCTCGACCATTGGCCGTTCCTTCTAGTTGTACAAAGTTATTGGCAATTAGCATGGGCTCCGTTGAGGTGGCATTGCTGTTGTTGAGAAAAATTCCTCTCGACCTAAAGCCAAATATTTTGTTCTTCGTAATTTCTACTCCGTTGTAACATGCATTGAGATAGAGTCCATAGGAAGTAGCATAAGAAGAATTCGTAATTATCTCGTTGTTGTGGATGCGAGGTCCATCTTGATAGACCATATAAACGGCCCAATAATAACTGTTTTCAATTTTATTGGACTCTAGGATCAAACCATTTTCTCGATTACTGGTATTGTCGCCCTCAATATAAATACCATAACTTCCATTTCGAATATAATTGTTTACAAAGGCATTGTTTTCATCTAATACTCCATTATCTGGTGAATAGATCACAGAACTCAGCTGCGCACTATTCGTATTCGATATACCGATCATATCGCAATTTTCAAAACGATTGTTGTTTGCACGATTTCGGTAATCCAGCACTACGCTGTAAGTCGCATTGGTTGCTTCCAAAGTGAGTGCCTTGAATCGAATCCAATCTGCGCCATCGAGCTGACAAACAAAATTGGAGGCAAAACCGGAGTTGTGACTAAGAACCACCATCGAACTATCGCCCGACTCCGACTGGAAGGTAACCGTTTTATTAGAATCAATTCCCGGTGTTTCTGTCAAACGAATTTGCTCATTGTAGGTCCCATTTCTAACATTGAAAGTAACACTGTCTACTACCCCACCAAAATTCAAATTGGTCGCTGCCTGAGTAAAATCATCAAAATCAGGGCTTGTACCGCCAATGGTATAGATTCCACCTAACCCTGCATAGATGTCATCGATTGAACTGGTGTCGTTGATGCTCAGTCCATCGGGACTTCCATTTGGAAAACTGGTCCATACAACAAAATCATAGCCCTGGTTAATCTGAAAATCAACCAAATCCAGATCTACTTGCAGGGTATCTCCGGAGGCCAAACTTCCCGTCCAAGGGATAGGTGCTTGTAAAGTACCGTTGATGGTCCAGTTCAGGATCACCACATTCAGCGTATCTCCTCCAAAGTTTTTCAAAACCGCCCTGACCATATGTTGCCCATCCACAAAAGGAGTAGCTGGCGGTTGCACCGATGCGATCCCCGCGTTGTTGCCCATCGGCGTAAATTCATCGCAACCAATATCCGGGTTTGGCGTTGCCCGAATCTCGCCTTCAATATCTGTTGTCACCTCTGCAATTGCAATTCCAGCGTTGTTTAAGGAGATTTGTCCTACCGCAAAACTATCTACTTCGATGAAGAAAGGATTTTCGGCAATGGAGTTGTTGTCAAAACCACTTACCGTTTGCCAGTCCGTCAGACTCATCTGATTGGCATCCCAAAAACCGATGTTGTTCCCACTGGTGTACAAGTTATTGTAATCGGAAATCAGTATTCCGTTACTTGAACTTCGAAAATAAGCGTAACCTCCACCAGCATTTGAAAAAATATTATTTCGGACATCCTTGTTGTTTCCACGGAAAGTAAAAAATGCGGCACTGCTGACATTGGTATTGAGGGTCTGAACACTGTTGTGATAAAACCTTTGGTGGGACCCATCGTCTGTATAAATTCCATAAGCGGTACTTGTTCCCTCTATCTGAACATAATTATTTGCAATCAACATGGGACCATTCGCAGAAGCATTGGAATCGACGATAAAAATCCCTCTGCCCATGATTCCGGTAACCTGGTTGGTAGCAATTGTAATATGGTCAAAACCATCGTCCAAATAAATGCCCTGTGAGGAAGTGAAGCTGGAGTTGGTACGAATAATATTCGACTGAATCGATAAATCTTCCACATATCGAGTTTGTATCCCACGATAGTAGAAATTTTCAATCTTGTTGTTTTCAATGACTAGTCCGGAAGCTCGGTTGTTGACAGCAGTACTGGTACCGTAGAGATAGAATCCAATACTTCCATTTCGCAGTACATTGTTTACAAAAACGTTATTGTCTATCGTTTGTCCTCCACCGAAAGCGACAACCAAAGTGAGGTTGGAGCCAGTACTCGTGGTGTTGATCCCTTGGAATACGCAGTTAGAAAATTGATTTTGGGTCGCTCCACTTCTCAATTCTACTATGGTTCCCCAGGTATTGTTGGTGGATTGTAAGGTCATCTTTTCAAAGCGAATCCAATCTGCTCCGTTTAAAAGCAAAGTGTAATTGGTACTTGAATTGGCACTATGGCTGAGCACTACCGTCGAACTGTCTCCCGATTCTGAACGGAAGGTAATGGTATTGTCTTCACTTGCATTTTGAATGGCTCCCAAGACCACTTGTTCCGAATAAGTCCCATTGCGAACATCAAATGCCGTTACTCCTAAAATGCCCCCTTCGTTGAGGTTGACAACTGCTTCGGTAAAATTATCAAAATCGGGAGCAAGGCCACCAATGGTGTAATTGCCCAATAAGGCCACGTAAATACCGTTTACGGTTGCGGAGTCGTTTAACATTTGTGGGTCTACCGTTCCGTTGGGCTGGCTCGACCATGCACTGATGTCATAGGCCTGGTTGACAGTAAAATCAACAGTTCCTAGACTAACCGTTTCCATCAGTCCTGAACCGAGCGTTCCCGTCCAATCGACCGGAGTCTGCGCTACCCCATTGACGGCCCAGTTGATGGTTGCATTCGTTAAATCTGTTTGTCCATGATTGGTCAACTCAATGCTAATGGCTTGATTGCCCGCAGGGAAGGGACTTGGTGGCGCCAAGACCGCAGAAACTCCTGCATCTACCAGGGCCGGATCGAACTCATCACAACCAATATCCGCTGGACTATTTCTGGGCATTCCTTCAATATCTTCGGTAATATTTCCAAAAGTCGAGGCCGTTCCATTCAATGCAATTTGAGCAACCTCATAGCTATCTGAATTGATAAAATAAGGGTTGGCAGCTATGGAATTTTGTCCGAAGGAGGTCATATTTTGCCAGTCGGTAAGCGTAGTGATCGGTGTATTTTGTAGAAAAGCAATATTATTTCCAGTGGTAAAAAGATTGTTGTGATCCGATTGAGTTAAGTCACTCTGTGAGGTTCGATAGATGCTGTAACCGTCCCCTTCATTTGAAAAAATATTGCTGTAGGCAATTTTATTGCTTCCCCCCGCAACATAAAAAGAAGAAGAAGCAGGATTCGTATTCATCTGACGGACGGTATTATGGAAATAATCTTGATAAGATCCACTGGAAGAATGCAGACTAAACAATTGGTTGGTTCCAATGGTCTGAATAAAGTTATTGCTTATTTTGATGTGGTTGGTCGGTGTACCATCTGAATCAAAAATAAGCATTCCCCGGTGAAAATTGCGCAGCCTATTTTTGGTCACCTCGGTTTGTCGATCGGTAAAGCTCAGCTCAATTCCTCTGGTATCGCTATAGCTAGAGTTGGTAATGATATCGTTGTTGCTGATCTTAATCGCATCTTGGTATTGAGCAAATAAAGCGCGGTAATAAGTATTTTCAATTCGGCATTGATCAATGACATTGCCCGCTTCCAGTTGTACTGAATTGTTTCCTCGCCAGTAGAAGCCATAACTCCCCTGACGGATCAAGTTTTGGTAAAATAGATTGTATTCATCTGACTGGTTGTTATCTGGAGAAAAGACAACGGCCATGTTGGTGCTCGTACTCGTGGTGTTAAATCCGATAAGCTCACAGTTTTCGATTCGGTTGTGATTCGCATTATTTTGCAAAACCAAAGCATTTCCGAAAGAAGTATTGGTTGCTTCAATCGTCAGTCCTTTAAAGACCAACCAATCGGCTCCATCCAAACGAAGGGTATAGTTGTTATTGGAGGTAGCCGACCAAGATATTGTGACGAGAGAGCTATCTCCATTTTCAGATTGAAAGGTAATGACTTGATCCTCATTCGCTCCCAAAATTTCCGGAAATGAGACTTGTTCATTATACGTCCCATTACGCACATTGAAGGTAACCGTCCCCGCAATCCCACCCGTCAGCAAAGCATTACGGGCGCTGGAAAAGTTGAGAAAATCAGGATCAACGCCACCAAT
>JBCCSR010000401.1:0-5514 GCA_039199865.1 Bacteroidota bacterium | reverse complement strand
TACGCCTTATCAATAATCAAATTGCATACCAAAACAAAAGAGAATAGAGAGGGAGTAACCGAAAAATGTGACAGGACTAATAGAAGCAAAGCCCATTAGAGTTCGGTCCAAACAAGCGTCTGGCAAATGGAAAAGGGAGTTCCATTTGCCAGACCAACTTGACAAAACTTTGCATTTATTCCGCTGGCTCAAAGTCCATATCAGCGGTAGTGGAAGAGTTTAAAAGTCGATTGAATCCATACTTAATCTGATAGGCCAACCAGTACATCACTGGGACCACAATCAAGGTAAGAAAGGTAGCAAAGACCAACCCGTAAATCACCGTCCAGGCCATCGTTCCCCAAAACGCAGCATTGTCTCCACCAATAAAGAACTGCGGATCCAGACTACTAATCAAGGTGAAAAAGTTGAAATTGAAACCAATGGCCAAGGGAATTAAGCCCAAAACGGTCGTAATTGCAGTCAATAAGACCGGACGCAAACGCGTTGCGCCTCCTTGAATAATGGCTTCTTTTACTTCTTCGGTTGTCAAATCATTCATCGAGGCAACCCCCTTTTCTTCCCTTTTTCGCTTGATCAACAAGTTGATATAATCAATCAAAACAATAGCATTGTTGACCACAACTCCGGCGAGAGATATGATCCCTACTCCCGTCATCACAATTTCGATATTCATACCAGTAGCTACGTATCCCAATAATACGCCAATGGTACTGAATAAGACGGACAAAATGATGATGAAAGGAGTCACCACCGAATTGAACTGAGCAACAATAATGATAAAAATGGCGAAGAGGGCCACTAAAAATGCAGAACTGAGGAATTCCATTTCCTCTGCCTGTTGTTCTTGCCCCCCAGTAAACTCAAAGCCATATCCCTGAGGCAATGGAAATTCCTCAATGGCATCTTTAATATCAGCAACAACTTCGTTAGGATTATATGCATCCAAGACATTAGAAAAAATAGTAATGACTCGTTTTTGCTCTTTCCGGTTGATTGAACTGAAGGTAGAAGAAAACCGAATGCTGGCTACCGTTGAGATGGGTACTTGTACAATACGCCCATTCGAAGGATTACGAAAAGTAATTTTCTGGTTGAGCAAGTCATCCAATTGGTATCGATATTTTTTATCCAAACGCAACTGAATGGGATATTCATCTTCTCCTTGCTTGTATTTCGACACTTCTTTTCCAAAAACCGAAGTACGAATGGCATCCGCAATGGCAAAGGTAGAAATGCCATAGCGTCGGGCAGCTTCGCGATCAATGTTGACAATCAATTCTGGCTTTCCAATCGTTACGTCAGCCTTTAATTCTTCAATTCCTCCAATGTTTTGACCATTGATATAAGCAATCATGCGTTGAGAAATATTCGATAGACTATCAATTTCGTCTCCAGTAATTTCAATATTAATGGGTTTTTCTTGAGGGGGACCTGCTTGGTCTTTATCTACAACAATCTGCACGCCCGTATACCCATTCAAGCCCTCTCGAATTTCCTCCATAATTTCTCGCGTCGATAATCCACCACGATCCTCCGAAGGAACAAAGGACACGGTGAGTCGAGCCTTGTGGGGAGAAGCCCCAAAGCTGGGACCCGCATTTGGATCAGAAGTATTTTCACCAATTTGTGCCAATACCGCCTCTACGATGCCAGAATAAGGTTCGATGATTTCCCCAATTCTTGCTTCTACCTGACGCATCATTTGATTGGTGGCCTCAATGTCTTTCCCCAAGGGCAATTCCAAAAAGGCGTTGACGTAGATAGGGTCAGGATCGGGAAATAAAACGACCTTGGGCATATTGGATTGTAGCAATATATTGGCCCCCATCAGCAGGAAAAATGTGCCCACAAAAACCATTGCCGGAACGATTTTGTACAAAGCTCCGCGAATGAATCGGTTGTACCCCCTTTCTAGTAATGGTAAAATTTTATTTTGAAAAAAGAAGGAAGCATCCCGTAGCACAAAAAAGTTGAGCAAACTAATGGTTAGCGCAATGCCCAAGAGATTGCGGGCCCACTCAACATTTAAGCTGTGGAAGGCGAAGACAGCCAAAGCCATAATCAATGCTCCAATTAATACATTGCGTGTTTTACGTCGTCGGACTGCGACATCATCTGCACGTTCATCGACATTCATGAATCGAGCGGTAAAGACGGGATTGATGACCAAGGCTACAAAAAGCGAGGAAGAGAGGACCACAATCAGTGTAATGGGGAGGAATTTCATAAAACTTCCCATCAAACCCGGCCAAAAGGCCAATGGAAGGAAGGCCGCTAATGTGGTAGCAGTGGAAGCAATAATGGGCAGCGCCACTTCTCCGGCACCGTATTTGGCCGCCTCCATTCCCTGATAACCATTTTGCATATAGCGATAGATATTTTCTACAACGACAATGGCATTATCTACCAATAAACCAAGGGCCAAGATCAAGGAAAAAAGCACGACCATGTTGAGGGAATAGCCCAAAATATTGAGAATCAAAATCCCCATCAACATCGATAGAGGAATGGCAATCCCAACAAACAAAGCATTGCGAATGCCCAAGAAAAACAAAAGAACCAAAACTACCAAGATTACTCCCGAGATGATGCTGTTTTCCAGATTACTCACCATGTTCCGGGTTTGTACCGATTGGTCATTAAAAATGCTGACTTTTACGTCGGAAGGCAGCACTTCGCGTTTTGCCTTTTCCACTACGGCCTTGATTTTATCAGAGGCATTCAACAAATTTTCTCCACTCTCCTTGATTACATCCAAGGAAATCACGGGCAATTGATCCGAACGCGCAATACTCGTTTGGTCTTTAAACCCGAAAGTGACTTTAGCGATATCCTTGAGCGAAATGGGATTGAGATTTTCACTCTTGACAATCATATTTTCCAACTCTACCATGTTTTCAAACTCTCCCACAACGCGAATGGTCCGACGAAAATCATTGGTGACCAACTCTCCTCCCGACATGGTAATGTTTTCGGAAGCTACCGCGTTTTCGATGTCCATGAAGCTCACTTGCATCGCTTCCATTTTGGGTAAGTCTACGTCGATTTTTACTTCGCGTTCTTTCGCCCCCTTTAAGTCAACCTTTGATATTTCGGAAATATTTTCAATTTCATCTTCGAGGTATTCCGCAAAATCTCTCAGGTCATCATTGGGATAGTTTCCAGAAACATTTACCGTTAGAATCGGAATTTCAGACATATTGATTTCCAAGACTTTTGGATCTTGAGTGAGGTCGGTGGGCAATTCCGACTTGGCCAAATCCACGGCATCCTTCACTTTTCTGGCCGCATCATCGAGGTCGACATCTGCTTGAAATTCAGCGATGATAATCGAATAATCTTGTACGGAAGAAGAGGTAATTTTTTTGATTTCATCTACCGTTTGCAACTCCTTTTCAATCGGACGAGTAATCAGATTTTCAATGTCCGTGGCGGAATTACCAAAATATAAGGTATTGATGTAAATCTGTGGCCAAGGGATTTCCGGGTAAGACTCCTTTGGCGTTTGATCGTAAGAAGTAATTCCGAAAAACAAGACCATGAAGGTCAACATAAAAATACTGACACTATTGTCAACGGCAAAAGAGGTTAGACCAAACTCCCTCAAGCCGTCTTTTATTTGTTCAATTCGCTTAGCCATTGTTTACTGATTTTGTTGTATTCACTTCAATCAATTCGTTTTCTGCCAATCCTCTAGCTCCATCCGTAATTAGTTTTTCGCCTCCTTGCAGGCCAGAGGTAATGATGATTTCCCCCTCGTAACTTTCACCAGTTTCTACGTACACTTTTTTAGCGATGGCGCCTTCGCTCCCATCCGACTTGATGAAAAGATAATCTTTCCCGCTCACCTCTTGTTGTACCAAATCAAGTGGAACGGCAACTACATCTTTTTCCTCAAAGTCTTTGATGACCATTAAGGATAAAAGATTGGGTTTCAAAATACCTTGGGGATTGCCCAGATTAACTTCTGCTTCGAAAGTTCGGTTGGTGGGATCAATGGTTCTTCCGATCAGGCTAATTCGGGCTTTCTGCTCTTGATCGATTGCCGGAAATTTGACCGTTACGGAGGCGCCTTTTTTGATGACACCCAAATATTTTTCGGGAATGTCTGCTACTACTTTCACCTGGCGCGTATTGAGAATTTCAACGATCGGACCACCCGGCATAGCCACTTCCCCATTTTCGGCCAACACCTTATCAACAACTCCAGAAATGGGAGCATAAACATTGGCTTTGGTCAATTGAAAACGAACCGTTTCCAAACTTTTTTCCAGGCGTTCTTTATTGTTCTTCGCCGTGAGGTATTGTAGCTCTGAACCGATATTTTGTTTCCAAAGTCGAGACTGACGTTCGTGTACCTCATCTGCTAGTTCCAGTGACTTTTCTAACTCTGCAATTTGCTTGTCTACTGACTCCATATCCAGTTTGGCCAGAAGTTGCCCTCTTTTTACGTACTGCCCTTCTTTGGCGTTCAACTGAATAATACGTCCCCCCATCTCGCTACTGCCAAAAACAGCATCACTAGACTCTACGGCAGCCTGAATTTCGACGAAGCGGGTAAAATCTTTGCGGGTGACTTCTTCGATGGTTACCAACCTTTTGGCCTTTTCGACTTTGGTGGTATCCAGGGCATCTATTTCTTTTTGTAAATCCTCAATCTCTGTTTTCAAAGTCCTGAGGGCGGTTTTCTTTTCTTTCATCAATTGCTGTTTGACAGCCAAACTACTTTGATCCTGAGCACAGGCAGCAATCAATAAGATGAATAGGAATAATAGGGGTCGCATTTTTGTTTTTTTATGTTTCATGATGTTTGTCAGATCGTCAATTTTGAAAAAAGTCATTATTTCCCCAGAGCAATATCTAGGCGTTTTTTGGCCAGAAGCAATTGGTATAGGGCCTGGGTTCTATTCTGTTGCGTTTGGTAAAGGACTTGTTCTGCCTGAGTCAATTCCAGACTCGAGCCAACCCCTTCCCGGTATTTGACTTGGGTGGTATTGTAAATCTTTTCGGCCAACTTTAGATTGCGTTCCTGGCTTTGGACCTGTTCGCGTGCATTGACGTATTCCGTTCGTGCATTGCTCACCTCAAGCGTAATGACGCGCTCCAATTCTTTCTTCTGATTGCGCGCAATACTTAAGCCGATCTTGGCCCGTTCAACCTTGGCCCGTTTTTCAAAGCCATCGAAAATAGGGACGTTGACTCTTAAACCCACCAGGGCCGTCGGTACCCAGAAACCATCATCTCCCCTAAACAATTGGTTGCCCTGATAACCGTATTGATAACTGCCCAGGGCTCGAACGGAGGGCCAATATCCCGATTTGTACAGTTCGATATTGAGTTCATTGAGGCGAATGCCATACTCTGCCACTTTGTATTCTGGTCGATTGTAAAAATCAATTGCGCCTGCCAAGACTTCTTCTTTGGCTTCTTCCAAAAGTCCTTCAAGCTGATCGGCCACCCCTAGTACTTCATTCATGGGAAAACCCATACTAAACTTGAGAAAATTGATCG
>JBCCSR010000400.1:0-5515 GCA_039199865.1 Bacteroidota bacterium | reverse complement strand
GATTATGTAGGCTTTGTCAAGGGAGTAGACTGGGGGGATATTAATAATGATGGTTTACCCGATTTGTTTATTTCTAGTCTGGGCAATAAAAACAAACTTTTCATCAACCGTGGTGGAACCAATGCCAGTGATTGGAAATTTGAAGACATTTCTTTTCAAGCACGCGTGGAAGAACCCATCTTTAGTTTTCCCACTTGGTTTTTCGATTATGACAATGATGGTTTTGAGGATCTATTTGTAGCGGGCTACGATTTGCAAAGACTTAAAAATGTAGCCTATGATATCGGATCGGAATACTTGGGCATTCGCCCCAAAGCGGATTTTCCCAAACTCTATCGCAACAATGGTGACGAAACCTTCACCGATGTAACAGAGCAAATGCAATTGGATAAAATCATGTACGCCATGGGCAGCAATTATGGAGATCTAGATAATGATGGCTATCTCGATTTTTACATCGGTACCGGTGAGCCAGATCTTCGTTCTGTTGTCCCCAATCGAATGTTTAAAAACAAAGAGGGAAAATCTTTTACCGAAGTGACGATGTCTGCCGGGTTTGGTCATATTCAAAAGGGACACGGCGTGGGCTTTGGAGATTTTGACAATGATGGAGATCAGGATATTTATTGTGTAATCGGGGGGGCTTATGAAGGAGATATTTCCCAAAATGTACTCTTTGAAAACAGCAATGAAAAGAATGCGTGGATTACCATTCAGGCAGAGGGAAGAATCGGGAACCGAGACGCAATAGGAGCTAAAATTAAAGTGAATTTACCCGGAGGAAGAACAATTTATCGAACGGTGGGTACAGGAGGAACTTTTGGTTCTTCAAGTTTGCAGCAAGAAATTGGATTGGGCAAGGCCCAATCCATTCGTTCCATCGAAATTACATGGCCCCGAGCCGATCGGACGCCCTCTGTCTACACCAATGTCCCTATCAACCGTATTGTCAAAATCATCGAAGGAGAAAACGCTTTTAAACTTATCGATGCACAAAAAGTAAGATTTAAAAAGGGGAGTGGTCACGCTCATCATCACAATCATTAATTCAATTGTCTAAATCCAAGCTGAGTCCTATCTTCAGCATTCAACAAACACCGCAACATGAAATACATTTTAGCCCTCGATCAAGGAACGACCAGTTCAAGAGCCATTCTATTTGACAAAGCCGGAAATATTAAAGGTGTAGAGCAAAAGGAATTTACCCAAATCTTTCCCCAACCGGGTTGGGTCGAACACAATGCCAAAGAAATTTGGAGTACCCAATTGGCCGTTGCCCAAAATGTATTGAGTAATCACCAAGTGAGCGCCGATGAAATTGCTGCCATCGGCATTACCAACCAGAGAGAAACAACCGTAATCTGGGACAAAACGACAGGGGAACCCATTCACAATGCCATCGTCTGGCAAGATCGTAGAACCGCTTCTATTTGTGATCAAATGAAAAAGAAAGGCTTGACCAATTATGTGCGAAAGAATACGGGCTTGGTCATTGATGCTTATTTTTCGGGCACAAAAGTAAAGTGGTTGTTGGATAAGGTAAAAGGGGCTAGAAAAAGAGCAGCCAAGGGCGACTTACTTTTCGGTACGATTGATAGCTGGTTGGTATGGAAATTAACGGGTGGCGCGGTTCATGTTACCGATTATACCAATGCCTCCAGAACTTTACTTTACAATATCAAAAAACTACAATGGGACCCCAAAATGCTAAAGGAGCTAAATATTCCAGAAAGCATTCTTCCAGAAGTAAAGGCATCTAGTGAAGTCTATGGAGCAACTACGGCCTCCCTTTTTGGTGCGTCCATCCCCATTGCTGGAATCGCCGGAGATCAACAAGCAGCATTATTCGGACAAGCCTGTCATCGAACAGGTATGGCAAAAAATACCTATGGTACGGGTTGCTTTATGTTGATGAATACGGGAGAAAGTCCTGTGTTTTCTCGTTCCGGACTATTGACCACCATTGCTTGGGGACTCGATGGAAAAGTGACCTACGCCCTCGAAGGTTCCGTATTTATTGCCGGAGCTGCCATCCAATGGCTTAGAGATGGACTCAAATTGATTGACGAATCGCCAGACTCCGAATTTTTTGCCATGAAAGTAGCGGACACCGGAGGTGTTTATGTTGTTCCAGCTTTTGCTGGACTCGGAGCGCCGTATTGGGATATGTATGCTCGGGGAGCTATTTTTGGACTGACCAGAGGAACAACAAAAGCGCACCTGGTAAGGGCCACCTTGGAGTCTTTGGCTTACCAAAGCCGAGATGTATTGGCCGCCATGCAAAAAGATTCTAAAGTTGAGTTGGACACACTCCGAGTAGACGGAGGAGCTTCTGCCAACAACTTACTGATGCAATTTCAAGCAGATATTTTAGGTGTCAAAGTGGAACGACCCAAAATTATTGAAACCACCGCTTTGGGTGCTGCCTACTTAGCGGGCTTGGCAGTTGGTTTTTGGCAAAAAAATGAAATTAGTGACAACTGGCAACTCGATCAGACTTTTAAAGCGGAAATGCCAGAAAAAGAACGAAAGACACTGTACAAGGGATGGCAAAAAGCCGTGAAACGATCAATGAATTGGGAATAGTTTACCCCGCAATGTCGACCATCTCATTGGAAAAGGCAGATAATAGTGGTGAAATTTCCAAAACAAAACATTCAGTTGGATAGTAGGATGTTATCAATTTTACGCTTTTCCAGCTATTGGATAGAAAATAGTCGGAAGAATATTTTTAGTTTTCCCACTATCCGGTTAACTTGAAAAAACTTTGTTTGAAATAAGCATTTTACATGCGCAGCTAATCAAAAGAACTTTCTAATTGTCATTTGCTACCTAAAAATCGTGTTTGTCTAGCAAACACTGCTAATCTATTGCCCACTTAATAGAGCACAAAAGAATCAATCACTCTCATGCGTTTTTGTATTGTTAGTATGAAGAGCTGGTTTTATATTCAAAGCAAATTGGAAAGATACAATACCATTTAGACTTAAGACGATGATGTAAATATTACCCCCAAAATGTTGATGAAGCGGGCATTTCCAGAAGGGATGCCCGCAACCATCCACAGCACTTTGATTCATTGTATTTGCTTGGGAGAGATCAATCTCAACGTAACCCAAGTGCTTGGGGAAAGCGAGCCGTAAACTTTTGAAATTAGCAAGCCTTTGAAATAGTATGAATTGGATTGGTAATGGTGCTTTTCACCCTTGCCAATCTTTTTTATTCCCTTCCGGAAACTTTTTATCTTTGCTGGGCAAGGACTACTTAGCAAAATAAATATGATTCAATTCATCGTCAAAAGGCTGGCTTATGGAGTTCTGGTGGTCTTCTTAGTATGCATCATCATCTCTTCGGTGATCTACCTGGCTCCGGTTGATCCTGCTCGGCTAACTTTTGGTCAGCGCTCTGATACAGAAGCCGTCAAAGCCAAACAAAAAGAGCTGGGACTTGATCAGGCGTTGTACGTTCAATTGGCATTTTATTTAAGGGATATCAGCCCCATTGCTTTGCTGGCAGATACGCAAGAAAATCGAGAGAAGTATCGCTATTTCCGCTTGGTCCCCCTTGGCCAAAAGGCCCTTGTTCTCAAAGCCCCCTACCTTCGTTATTCTTTTCAGACGGGTGCCTCTGTCGCTCAAATACTGGGGAACGCCATTCCCAAAACAGCTATCCTTGCCCTTGCTGCCATTCTTCTGGCAACCATTGTGGGAATAAGCCTGGGTATTCTCGCCGCTCTAAAACACAATAGCTGGTTTGATCATAGCGCCGTTATTGGTTCGGTGATGGGGTTTTCTTTACCCAGTTATGTCTCAGCTATGATTCTGGCCTTGTTGTTTGGCTACTATTGGTCGGATTTTACGGGTTTGAACGTTAGGGGAAGCATCTATGATTTGAACGATTTTGGTGATGAACAGTTTTTTTGGAAAAACCTGATTTTACCGGCCCTTGCTTTGGGCATTCGGCCCATTGCGATTATTACCCAATTGACGAGAAGTGCGATGCTCGATGTCTTGGAGCAAGACTACATTCGTACTGCTAAAGCAAAGGGCTTGACCTACTATAAAGTGATCTTCAAACACGCGCTGCGCAATGCAATGAATCCGGTCATCACTGCTATCTCTGGCTGGTTCGCAGCACTCCTCGCTGGTGCGTTCTTTGTAGAAAACGTTTTTGATTTCAATGGTTTAGGTCAGGTGACCGTCAATGCGCTATTGACTTACGATATTCCAGTAGTACTCGGAGCAGTCCTATTTACTGCGGTTCTTTTTGTAGGCATCAATATTGTGGTTGATGTCCTCTACGCCATTTTCGATCCCAGGGTCAGCGTTAAAAGCTGAAAACCTCTTCCTGGTAAATTTAAAATCGGTAGGGATGACCTTTCTTTCACATCCGTGAAATGCATGAGGCAAAGTTAGCGCTCATGCACGGGGTTTTGAGATGACCTGATTTATCATCAAAAAGCAAGTAAATTGTTGTTGTTATTCATGATTGCAATTCTCTTGACCAAGACTTACAAGGCAGTAGGAGAGAGATGCATTCAACAAAACAATATGAACAGTACTTACTTGTTTAGGTATTCGGGAATTGGGAAGGTCGAACAGGGTCTTGGGAGGGTTTTTAGCTCTTTCTGTAAAATTAGAAGATAATTTGAATAAATGAAATAAAAACATCATTTATTTGATGGGCTTGTAATCTTAAAAGCCAATTGGTAGAATGTCTGACAAAAATGGGGAGCATCCACAAAGATATGCTCCCCATTTTTATAGCGTGGACTTCAATTATGGCCCTAGAAAGCAAAGCCAAGTGAAGCGATCATTCTTCCGGGACGATCATCAAATTGGTACTGATTACCAAAAAAGACGATGTGATCACCATACTTTTGAAAATTACCTTCATATTTGAAGTCGATGACCAATTTCCAAATGTCTAGTCCGATACCCGCTTGATATCCCCAAGTCAAATCATCAAAGTTTTGGGAGTAGTTGGCAATATCAAATAATTCGGAAGTACTATCCAAAAAAACGTGGGCAACGGGACCTCCTTGTAAGCGAAGTGGACCAATTTTATAACCGATCATTAAAGGGATATCCAAATTTTGAAAACTTTCGTTTTTGATGATCGAACCATTGCCTTGAAAAGTCAAATCTTCTAAGCTATAATCAACGCTTGTGGAGTTCAACAAAAGCTCGGGTTGAATGAAGAAATTGCCAAGTTGTGCTTGGGCAAAAACGCCAAAATGGACTCCGTAATTGGCCTCTTTGACCGAAAGACCGAATTCATTCAAGTCACTGCTATTTTTGATCAACAATTGCGAAGAGCTCACATCCGTGGTGCTCATTCCGGCTCGAACACCAAACTTAAACTGGGCGAAACTTAGCTGTGCAGCAAGCATACACAACATCAATAATCCTAATCTTTTCATAATGATTGCATTTTTGGTTTTTGGGAAAACGGTATCCAATAGGAAAAAATTATCAAGTGAAGAAGTTTTGTTGAAAAATAACAATTATTTAAG
>JBCCSR010000399.1:0-5516 GCA_039199865.1 Bacteroidota bacterium | reverse complement strand
CCTTCTCGATCTTCCTCTTCACGCAAATCAATAAACTCCAGTCCAACACCACACTCCTCATAGGGCAGCACTTTCTGCTTTGGTGTTCCATCTACATCTATAAATACAGTTCTAATACTTTCATGCCTTCTAGCAAAAGCCTCTAATGCTTTGTCAAAAATATCCTTATCAATATTGCCTTCTAGCAGATTGAACAGAGTAAGCAGGTAGTTCAATTTTTCCTCATCAAACTTATCTAAGAACCATAAGCGAGATTGATTGGGCGTTACATCATAATATTCTTGAATAGGTACCCGAACAATTTTAGTAGTAAAATCATCTAAGTCTACTTTTTCTGCTTGATCGATCACCTTTGCCAATTCAGCAACAGTGGACCATTTAAACGCATCTTGAAACCCAATTTCAACGCCAAAGTCAATCTTGATTCGAATCATCATTTGAATGGTATACAAGGATTGTCCACCGAGCTTGAAAAAATCATCTTCCAAAGTCAGTGGTTCGGTTAGTTTTAATAGCTCCACCCAGATGGCTGCCACTTTCTTTTCGGTTAGGCTCCAAGATTCTGGAAACTCGTCAATGGATAAGTCTCTTTGGATAAATTCTTTTGCTGGTGCTGGTGCCTCAATGTTTAGAGGAACCTCATCCGTTTCCTTCCATTCCAAAGGCGGTTTAATCCAACAATGAGTTTTGTCAAACTGATAATGGGGCAAAAGACAACGTTGAGCAGCTTCAGGAAATACTTTTTCCCACCGGGGGACAAAACCTTGCATAAAGAGGTCGCCGAGGACCGCAGCTAAAGTCTTTTCTCCCAGCTCCTCAATACTTTGTACTTGATATTGGGCACGCCTTTGCTTTTTTTGGATTTTCAGCAGCAAATTAGACAAATCGGAGGCAGGCCCGAGGTTAAAAAATAAGGTTGGAGATTTGGCCTCCACCTTGATGAGTTGGATCAGCTTTTGTTCCTCCAAAGGCTTGGTTTGTGTGCTTTGATAAGCGATCGCCGCTTGAAGACCATCGGCCAAAGTTCGTTCTCCCAAGAGGGTTTCGACCACCAGCTCCCCCAAACCTACACCCAACAAATTATTGGTTTCGACGCCCTCCGCTGTCAAACAATGGTACAGAGCATATTGTCCAGCAAACTGATAAAACAAGGGCTGACGATCCCCCACCTCAATGAGCGCCAAACAAGATTGCCAGTGTTGATTAAAGGTCTGATTCAACTTAGCAAATGCTTCGAGCTCCTGTTGCTTCCAAGTCCACTGATCGGCAAATAGGAAAATGAGATTTCGGTACTCCTTTTTCAAATGATAGGAGGAGGATGCTGGCTCCGACAGAGCCGAAATAGCTTCCGACAAATTACTAGCAAGAATGGTCATTCGATGTGGATAATGGTCTCTTCCCTGACAAAGCGTATAACTAACATCCGCAATTCGTAGATGATCATTTTTTTGTAGATACAAACGAAGCGCTTCCCTATTTCGTACTAACGCCTCTTTGGACTTTGCCGTAATGGGTAAAAGCCACATCCCTTTTTGGGCTACCTCAGTCCGTTCCTTGCGCATGGGTGCCTGCTCCAAGACGACATGGCAATTCGTTCCACTCAAACCAAAAGAACTAATGCCCGCTCGCAATGGAGTACCATTATTGGGCACCCATTTTTTCAAAGTTTGATTGATGTATACCGCAGAATCTTCAAAATCAATGAACGGATTGGCTTGCTTAAAATTGACCGCAGGAAATAGTTCGGCATGTTGCAAAGCAAGAACCACCTTCGCCAAACCACTCAAACCCGCCGAAGTCCCGGTATGACCAATATTGGACTTTACACTAGATACCGCACAATGATTGATGGCTTTGGTATGAGCTCGAAAGGCCATGTTGAGTCCATCTATTTCAATTGGATCACCTAAACGAGTAGCCGATCCATGTGCCTCTACGTAGGTAATGCTCGTGGGATCAATCTCGGATTTTTTCCAGGCATCTGTAATGACTTCTTTTTGCGCATTACTACTTGGCGCCGTCAAACTACCAGAAAGGTGAGCATCTTGGTTCACCGACGAGCCTTTAATCACAGCATAAATCAAATCGCGATCTCGTTGGGCGTCCTCCAATCTTTTCAACAATACACATACAATCGACTCCCCAGCACCTGAACCATCCGCATCTTCCGAAAAAGAACGGGTATGGCCATCCGCAGAGGAGACCCCCATATCAATTTCTGAATTGACGATAGCGGGAAACAGATGCAGAGAGGCAGTGGCCACCAAGCAAGTATCCGCTTCCTTGTTTTGTAGTTCCCGTAGTCCAAGATGTAAAGCCACCAATGAAGAAGAGCAAGCAGTGTCAACCATCAAAGTGGAGCCTCTGAGCTGAAAATGGCGGGCCAGTCTTCCCGCGGTGGCGGGATTGAGATTTCCGGCAAAAAGAACGGGAGAAAACTGCTCCGCATGGTGGTAGTAATCCAATTCTGCATCAGCCATGTAAATGGCCGTATTGGTATTACTCAATTGGCTGGGAGCATAGCCCGCAGATTCAATTGCTCGATGGACTTCCTCCAGTAAAATGCGTTGCCGAGGATCCATTTTTTCCGCTTCATCCAAAGAAATATTGAAAAAGCGATGGTCAAAATGATGAATGCCTTCAATATAACTCAAGTCCTGATAGTTGGCCTGTAAGTCCATCGTGGTCTTACATTTTCGCTCTTTAGACAGCGCCCTCGCAGCATCCTTACCCGTTTTCAGGTTTTGATAAAATTCCTCCAGATTCTCAGCTTCCGGAAATCGTCCGCTAATACCAATAATGGCAATATCTCCTTTCATGGTTGAAACTTTGATAAAGGTGTATGAATTTGATTGTTATGGTAAAGGGGACTTTTTAGAGTCCCTGGGTGATGAGTTCGACATAATCAGGATAGGACACCTCGGCATCGGCATTGTATTTTAGGAGCTGTCCACCATTCTCCAATTGATCCGCTTCGCGAAAGCCCGCAAATTTATAGGTGATGTACATCACTCGGTTTCTATCCGTTGGCAAAAACTCTGCGTACAATTCTTTTTGTAGAGCAGCAGTGTATTCGATCAGGTAATTCAATAAAACAGTTCCAACCCCTCTACTCATTACTCGACAGGACATCAGCAGCAACTTGATGTACCACTGGGTTGGATGCTCGCAATCCAACAGAGCGACGCCAATTTTTCCGTAACTCCCATATTTGTCTTCCAACTCTGCCACCAAGATTTTGTATCGAGGATGATCAATCATGGAGGCCAATTCATCGTAAGAATAGGTGTATCCGGTGGCATTGAGTTGATTGGTTCGTACGGTGAGTTCTTCAATGCGTTTGAGATCTTCGACGGTAGCCATGGAAAGGGTAAATTTCATTTCCAGACTTTTGAGAAAGGCCACATTATTGGTAAATCGTTCCTCTATTTCATTGCGCTTAACATCCAATTGATACATTTCTCGACGACGTGCAGATTCATTGGTGATAAAACGTGGATTCATCACCTCTAAGTCCAACAAATGTTCAATTTGATCGACGTCAAAACACTGCACCAAGGGATGTTCATAAGCCACTTCGTTCCTTTCAAATTCCTGATCGTCGATAAAGGCAATAGCATCATAACCGATGTTCAACTTTTCCTTGATGACTTTTAAAGAGTCTGATTTTCTACCCCAATTGATTTGGGGATACAAAAAATATTTGTCCATCTCCAAATCTTTGAGCTTGGCCATCGCATCTTCATGGGTATTTCTGCTAGCGATTGCGTGTAGAATTCCCCTTTGGTCCAAAGTCTCAATAATGGTTTTAATCCCAGCTCTCAGTTGGAGCTCATCTCCTTCGCTCAGCACTCCATGCCACAGGGTATGGTCTAGATCCCACACGACACACTTCACTTTTGTTGGAGCAGTCTTTTCGGTCGTTTGCTTCAATGTCTTTTGTTCCATATCATTTATTTTATCCAAAGGGTTTTGTTGGTCCACTACACTTCGATCAAGATCGAACTCCAGGCAGCTACAGGACTATTGTTCATCAATAGCACTTTGTCTCCTTTTTTGAAAAGGCCATAAGTCAGACCACTGTAATAGTTGAGTAAAATGTCGGCAGGACCCAAATGTCCGTATTGACTGAGGTTGTCTTTGCATACCGGAGCAATCTTTATTTCGTAGGCCATTTCATAAAATTGGTATGCCGTATTGGAAATGTTTTGCAATAAAAAATGATCAATGTCTTCCTTTGACAAATCATTGCGCTCTAGGATGCGTTGGTTGAGGGCATGAAACTGGTTGCGACTTTCCAGGGCCAATTCAAAGCCGTAGCGCCGTTCGTCTTGCAACTCCTCCTTGTAATCACAAAAATACTTATCCTGATAATCGATTTTAAACAAATCCCAGTAAGCCCCATCCACCTTTATTTCTACATCCAAAATCTGATGCTCTTCTAAACGTCCAACCAACAAAGCCAATCCACCATCTCCGTTTACCGTAACTGGATGGCGGTAGCGACTGGGGGCACCGGGTTTGCAGCCATAACAAATTAACACATGTTCGGCCCATTCGTTGGCAATTAGAAAGTCACTGGCTTGCTTGAGGGCCATCGACATATCTGCACAACCCAAATCAGATAAGCTATAGGTCATGGCAGATTCGGCTCCAATATCTTTTTGCAAACGCGTTGCCTCCGAACTAAAAAAGGCCTCGGGGAGGCGACTCTTAATCATAATGATCAAGTCTAGATCTGTTCCACTCAATCCATTTTCAGCCAATACTTTTTCCGAAGCAGCTTTGGCAAAATCGTAAGCGCTGTATTGGGCGTCAATCAACACATTTTCGATACCAGTGGCTTGTAGATAGTTGAGCCGATCATCGGTGAGTTGGAGCACTTCTGGTAGGCTATTGACCATTGTTTTCGTTCCCTGTAGAAAGGGAGCGATGCCTCTAATTCCAATCATGAAATCTTTAGTTGATAAGGGTTTGTAATGCATTAATGCCATAATCAGCAATGAGGATTTGCTGAATTTCATTGGTTCCCTCGATGATCTCCATAATTTTGGCATCTCGAAAATACCGTTGAATGGGAAGACTGTTGTGACAACCCAATGCACCGTGAATTTGTACGGCCTCCGTAGCCGCTTGAAAGGCCGTTTGAGCAGCGTGGTACTTGGCAAGACTGGTTTGAATAACGGCATCCGGATCATGCTCATCCCGTAAGCGAGCAGCATGGTAGCACAACAGGGAAGCAGCTTTGACCTGGGTAATCATATTGGCGATCTTTTGCTTGATCAATTGATGGTCTTTTAAATATTGTCCGAATTGCTTCCTCGTTTTTACGTATCGGACACTGTCTTCCAAGCAGGCTTTCGCAATACCCAGGGATCCCAATGCTACGCTAAAACGCCCATTGTCCAAAGCGGTTTGTACCATTTGAAAAAAGCCCATTCCCGCTCTACCCAGCAAGTTTTCGGGCCCTAATTTGCAGTGGTCAAAGCTGATTTCTCCTACCATTGTTGCTCGGG
>JBCCSR010000398.1:0-5532 GCA_039199865.1 Bacteroidota bacterium | reverse complement strand
TTTTAATTGAACACAAAATACGTTCTAAGTAAAATGCAAAATATCAAGTAAAAAAATATTAGATGATTTGAAAATACGCTGTTGAAGCAAGAGTAATACTATCGTTGATTGCAGACTAAGTAAAGATCAAATCATTGTCCAAGTTTACAACTTTGGGAAATCCACACCTTCCATTATTTAAAAATTTTCACAATGGTGATTGCATAGCTTACAGCCTGCCTTGCTTAACAAATTACAGACAATAAATCATCGAGTCAATGAATCCCCTCGGAGTAAGAGCCGCGTACTAAGATCTTCCCCATCCACTCTACATTCTAATGATCAAATGTCTTTTTGACAAAGCCACACCTCATCATTCTATCACCAAAATAAGGATTCTTGATCGCTTCCTCCCTCGCCAACCAATCTCCCCCCTCATTATCAAAAGCCATTGGGCAGTGTTGAACAAAGACCGATGTACCGTCCGTTCCAAAAGCCTCGACAGTTGTAATCAATGCTTCGGATAAAAACCCAAATTGAGTGCGCTGATTTTCGACATCTTTGGTTTGCGTTATTTTTCTTCCATGCGTCTTGAAAGCTTTCGCTTTTTCTGACCAATAAACTTGAGCCTCATTTTCCATTCCCTCAAATCCAACTTTCTCCAATTGCACCAAAAATTGTTCAGCACTCGAAGTTGCGGCATTTGCATCAGTAGCAACGAAGGCATCCTTTAAATCAAAATAAGCACGAAGCAAATTGGAAAATGCCAAGCGAAAAGCAGTTGAGTTTACAGCGTGGAAATTCGGTATTTCTTCATTCTCTTCTTTTATTATGGTTACAGATTGATTCATCATACTCGCTTGATTGTTGAGTTGGGCTGCAGCATCAATACTAAAACTACCATAAGTAACCACCTCCTCTCCCAATGCCAAACCCGACAATACCTGATACTCCGTTCCCAAAGATTCTCCAATTTCTACTTCCCTAAACTGAAATGAAGGAATATTGGCATCGGGCATTTTTACATAAACAACAGAACGAAGGCCCGTCCACAAAACCGCTGATTTGGGAACCGTCAGTAAACGATCATTTTTTAATTGCTGCCTTAGAGTACCATTGACAAACATCTCCGGTTTTAAATTTCCATTCGCATTAGACAACTCCGTTCTTAGGGCAGCTACTCGGGTATTCGGATCAATTACTGGATCGATAAACGTAATCCGGGTACGGAATGTTTTGGCAGGAATTGAGGGTGTGGTGAACGCAATGATTTGCCCCAATTGAATGTGTGCCAAGTCTTCCTCATAAGCGTCAAATAGGATCCACACCTTATCCAAACTCATTAAATCAAAAAGTGCTTGTCCTTCGTGTACGTGATCACCAACCGCCACCCTCCTATTGGTAACGATTCCCGATTCCTCGGCAAATAAATCAAAGTTTTCCTGGACTTGTCCACTCTCTTCAATCCTCTTTATCGTATTAGAATCAATTTTCCAATACTTCATTTTATTTCTTGCCGCTGTGAGCAATGCGGGATTCAAATTTTGTAATTGGATTGCTTCCAGTAATTCTCTTTGAGCAGTAATCAATTCTGGAACATAAAGTGTGGCCAGTTTCTGCCCCTTGTTTACTTTTTCTCCGGTAAAAGTGACGTATAACTTTTCAATGCGTCCTGGCAAGTGAGCCACTTGCGAAGAAGCCAATCTTTCATCTGCTTTCACCCTACCCGTCAATCGAATCTGCTTTTCTAAGGCAGCTGTATTTTCTCCGACAATGGAAGTTTGGATATTGGCCAATTGAACCGCCTCTGGTGTCATTTCTAAAACTAGGGGATCACTTGATGAACTCGTCTCCAGTATGGTAAGGTCCATTTCACAAATTGGACAAAGGCCAGATTCGTTTTGCCTAATTTGTGGATGCATTGAACAAGTCCAAACTTCATCAGCAGTCTCCTCGACTGGTTGATTGATTGAATCGATATTGTTCTGGTTCCCCTTCTCATTAGATCGATCAAAAATTAAATACCCCATCCCCAAACCTAAAAGTAAAGCAAAGATGGCAATCATTAAAGTCTTAATAGATGCATTCATTTTGAAATTGTTCTAAAAACTGATACAATACATTAAAACACAAAACGTCGAATTCGGCTAAGCGATCGATGGCTTTCTACTATTGCCTGTAAGATTTTCAAATCATAGCCAATCAATTGATCCTGCAAATACAATAACTCTTCAAAGCCCTCACTTTGTGCACTGTATTTTGCTTGTAAGGTTTGAATGGCACTTTGCGTTAAAATGATCTGCTCTTGATAAAGTTGTTTTTGTAAAACAGTGGTTTTATAATCGGAAAGTGCAGCTTCGATTTCGGCAAAGAACTTGGTTCGGACCTCTTCCTTGTGCCATGCTAATGCTTTGATTCGGTGTTGTTCTTCACGATTTTTTGCTCGAAATTTTTGACGGTAAATAGGAACTTTAACGGTTGCTCGGAATTGAAGAATGTCTCTCCCATTTCCCATCGGAGTAGCATCTGCTCTATCCCCAACAAAAATATAGTCCAGTCCTAAACTGAATGACGGCTTAACAGATAATTCATTTAGTGCAATCGATTTATTGGATATACTCTGTTGCAGTTCAAACAATTTAATCATTGGATGATGATCCTCAATGGCTGCAAAGAGCGTATCTCTTACAAATGGTAATTCGGCAAAGGTCAAACTATCTTCAATGGTGATGTTTCGTTCCAATGGTTGCTGCGTCAACTGATTGATTGTTGTGATGGCCTCCGTTTTTTGCTGATCCATAATAAGTAATTCTTGTTCCAATTCTTTTCTTTTCAGTTGTACCAAAATAACATCAGCCACATTGCCTTTTCCACTTTCAATTTTAGCCAAAGCCAAGCGTTCCAAGGTGGTCCACAACGGAATGCTTCGCCGAATGATTTTTTGATTCGCTTGGATTTCGTACAATTGTAAATAGGCTTGTTCCATTTCGTAGCGGATGGTCAATTGTCGAGCGGCGATTTGCTCCAACTTGGCGTTTGCCTTTGTCATTTCTAAGTCCTTCTTCTGGGCCAACAAACCAAACCAGGGAAATTCCTGACTCGCACTCAAACGAAGTTGCTGGGGCCCCAAGCGCGTTTCTACCGGTAAAGGGAACATCGCTAAGCCTAGTACTGGATTGGGCAACTGACTATGCTGTGCTCCGATTTCCAGATCGGCAAGGTATTCTTCCGCTAGGGCTTTCAAAGCGACATTATGCTGAAATGCTTCTTCCAATAGCTCATTAATCGTCTGTCCAAACAAACCCGTAGTATGACCTAATAGCCCCATAAGCAAAAGCAACCATAATCGAAGATTTCTTTTCATTTCATCATAGATTTTAGTGATTAGTAGCTCCCTTCCATTTTCTAATTCGCCATTTCCATTCTTCCCATAATGCATACAATACAGGAACGGTAAACATGGTGATAATTTGTAGCGCCATGCCTCCAAATGAAGGAATGGCCATGGGCAACATGATGTCTGCACCTCTTCCGGTTGAAGCAAGTACTGGGAGTAAAGCAAGGATCGTTGTCGCTGTGGTCATCATTGCTGGACGTACTCTTCTCAAACCGCCATCCACAACTGCATCCCTAATTCCCGAGATCGTTGTGGGACGATTGCGCTGAAAACTTTTTTGTAAAAAAGTAGCCACCAAAACGCCATCATCGGTAGCGATACCAAACAAAGCCAAAAAGCCTACCCAAACAGCCACACTCAAATTGATGGGCTGAATTTGAAAGAGATCTCGAAAGTTGACGCCCATCAAATCAAAGTTTAAAAACCAATCTGTATCGTACAATCCAATCATGATGAAGCCACCAGCAAAGGCAATGAAAACACCGGTAAAGACCATTGCCGCAATCGCAAGAGATCGAAACTGAAAATAGAGAATGAGTAATATTAAGCACAAGGCGAAAGGCAATACAATGCTTAACTTTTTATTGGCACGTACTTGTTGTTCGTAATTCCCAGCAAAGCGATAGTTCAGACCGATGGGCACCTCCAGCCTACCCAATTCTATTTGTCTTTGCAGGTACCGCTGAGCATTATTGACAACCTCAACTTCAGAATAGCCCTCTTCCCGATCAAATAAGACATAGCCCAGCAAAAAGCCATCCTCACTTTTGATCGCCTGTGCTCCCTGTTCATAGCGAATGGTAACCAAATCTTCCAAAGGCACCTGTTGTCCGTTTGCAATGGGAAGATAAATTCTTTTTAATATCGCGGGATCACTTCGCAGCGCTCTGGGATAGCGAACTCGAACTGCGTAGCGTTCTCGCCCCTCCACTGTAGTCGTCATCGTCATTCCACCAATCGCGGCTTGAATGTATTGTTGAACCTTGGCAATACTCAAACCATATCGACTGATGGCTTCTCGGTTGATGTCTAATAGCAAATAAGGTTTGCCCACAATTCGATCCGCAAAAACGGCAGCGGCTTTAACGCCATCCACCTTTTTCAGTTGCTTTTCTAACTCCAATCCAAACGCTTCGATTGCCGGCAAATCCGATCCACTCACTTTGATGCCCATTGGAGCACGCATTCCGGTTTGCAACATCACCAAGCGCGTCTCAATGGGTTGCAGACGAGGTGCCGAAGTTACTCCGGGAATTTTAGCAACCTTAACAATTTCCTTCCAAATATCACTAGGGCTTTGTATCTGCTCTCGCCATTGCCGAAAGTATCGACCATTCTCGTCCGGGATTAAATTGCCATCGGTATCGCGGACATAATCTCCTTTTTCGTATTGAAACCTTAAGCGATGTCCATTGGCATCTGTTCGGTATTCTGACTTGTACAAAATAACATTTTCGTACATCGACATTGGAGCAGGATCTAGAGCACTGTTGACTCGTCCCGCTTTTCCCACCACCGTTTCAATTTCCGGAATAGAAGTGACCGCCATATCCAAAAGTCTCAAGTTTTTAATGTTTTCCTGCATCCCAGAATGAGGCATCGAGGTAGGCATGAGTAGAAAGGAACCTTCGTCCAAAGCTGGCATAAATTCTTCACCCGTATTTTGATAAATCACAATTCCTTGGTAGACGATAAAAGCAACCAATAATAAAAAGAGCAATTTGAATCGAAGTAAAAACCGGAGGATGTTTTCGTAGTAATGAATGACCAAATAAAACAACGCAACTAATCCACCAATAGTCATTAAGATAAATACTAAATTCATTCCATTGCTCTTGTTTACTCCGAGTGGCATCCAAATCCTTGTCAGCAACCAGGCAACTAAAATGGCATAGACTAGATTGATGATCCAATGCCAAGTCCTTTTGGCTCGATGCAGTTCAAGTTGTACAAAAAACATCCGCAATAAACCTGCAGCTGCAATCACCATCAATGCCATGCCCAAAGCAACATGGCTAGAAAAAACAAGATATATACCAATTCCAAAAGCGATTAAATGTACCAGCAAGTGGATACTTTTTTGTTTGGTCTTTAATGAGAATAGGGAGTGAGCCAGGGTAGGTAAAATGGTAATGGCAAGAATAATTGAAGCCAAT
>JBCCSR010000397.1:0-5541 GCA_039199865.1 Bacteroidota bacterium | reverse complement strand
CAACAAGGCTCCTACGCCGATGCTTGGTAGGCGTACGCCGAGTACTTTTCCGTTGACATCAATGTAACCCCAGATTCTTCCCGTTGCCCGGAAATTGTTCAAACCGTGGGGGCTTTGTCCATTTTGGCAAGACGTTCCCGGACCGTATTGCAGTAAGGCAATATCAAATCCAGCTCCTCCGTTGACCCTGATATCCAAGATGGTAATTCTCGCAAAAAGAATTTTCTTCCTAATCTTCTTTTGGAATTTCACGGTAAGACTAGCGCCAAAGGCTACGCCTGTTCCATTGGCTGGTTTGCGGCCACTACAATGGAGAATATCGCGGTTATTCGAACTGGTAGAGATGTCAAAGAAATTGGCTGCTTCGGCGTTGATGGGTGGTGGTCCAGGGATATCATTACCCATCAGGAAGTAAGCCTTGGCAACGACGTTCAATCCACCATAATCAATCGCAACCGAAACGGGGTAAAGTGTGATTTCATTTTCTGGATTAAAGAAATCGGGAACTTTCACTGCAGCATTGTCATAACCTCCAATGAAGAGGTGCCATTTGTTTTCTCCTGGATCAATCAATAAATCCAATTGACCAGAACCTGTGAGTTTGCCACCAGCAGCCTTAATTTTGACTTCTGCATAACCGTGGAAACTAAAACCATCTTCAAAGTCGAGGCTAATTCCGACTTTCGCCATAATCTTGTCTTGTGCATTCTGTACTTCGTTGGCATCTTCTTGTTGGCGATCTCCTTCTGAAAGTGCCAAAGAGGCGATCTTATTTTCAATGTTAGGGAGCGGAATACCACCATTGGCGACGGGATTGATCAGCTCGGCTGTTCCCCAGAAAGTAATGTTCTGTAAAGATAGTCCATTGCCAAAACGAACGATTACCGCAAGTTTACCATTGATTGGACTACCACCACCGGCTTGCATACCCGTAGTTGTGATCCCCACGGCAAATTTGATTCCGAACAGAGTCCCTTGGTCGGGTTTGTAAATGAGTCCCGAGGTATCCATTCCCGCAGGGATTGCTGTTCCCGCTTGTTGTCCATCGGAGTGACTATCAATTTTCATTCGGTAGAAAACACCTCCACCAAAACCAGTTAGTGACAATGGAGTGGGAGGGAGGGGCACGGCAAATTGGTCGCTACTCACAAAACCATCTACCATGAAATAACGCATTCCATTTTTGTTGCCAAACACCGCTGCCATGGAAAGACTAAAGGCACTTTCGATGTTGGCTCCACAAGTGTAGCTGCCTTCTGATTCCGCACCTTTACCCAGGACTTTAGCGTCGAGGAAGGCACTAAAACCCTTACCATAAGTAGGATCATCTTTAAACAGTGTTAAGGCACCACAGCCTTTAAAAGCAGGTAAATCAATGACGACATTGAAGCCAGACATGATAAATTTGTCAAACTTCCACTGGTGGGCTCCCAAGACATTGGTTTCTAACTTTCCGTGGATTTCGAAATCACCAGAAGCAGTTAGACCGCCATCTTCTTGTTTCATTAAATGGATGCCCAAGCCAAATTTGAGGTTGATGGAGTTTTGGCCAAAGCCAATGCCTACGCCAGAAATTTGTACTGGAAAGTTATTGACTTTATTGCCACCACCTTGGATGTATACCGAACCACCATTGATGAAGTTCCCTTCGGTTTTGAGTTGGATGTTTTCAAAAATAACTTTTGGGACGCGAACATCTTCATCCGTTGGATCTCCTTTCCCAATCGACATTTCTCCGTAAAGAGTCGCCGAAGGTTTGAATTCTCCACCGGAGACGAGAATGTTGACAACGGAGTTGGAATCCAAGGTGACATTAAAGGCTTTGAAGAGTGGAAATTCCACCTTATCTTCCAATCCAATATTGAAAAAATAATCAGCACTTTGTGGGTTCAAGCCATCTCCTCCCGTAAAGGTCACCCCACCATCATAAGCAAAAGGTGTATCTTTTTTGGTAATGGGAATAACGATTCCCCCTCCAAAAGTAAAGCCATTGAATTTGCTTTTGAGCAATTCCAAGCCGATGGTATTGAGTGACCAGCTCCACTTTTTGTTCATCAAATTTCCCGATGCGATGGGGGCTTCGCCCGTAACGCTAAACTTACCCGTAACCCCCATGTTATCAATCAACAAATCCTTGGCGCTGATCTTCATGCGACAGCCATCCGCAGAGGGATTGTTGCTATTGCCATAGTTGCCATCACATTTTCTTTTGAAAGGCTCGGGGAAAGTAATTTCTATGGTTTCTACGTAAACTCCCCGCCAGATTCCTGCCGGTTCGGGTAAACTATAGTTATCTGGAAATTTGACTGCCGATGGATTTTCGTAATCACTCAAGTCGATGTGGGCATTTCCGATAGAGAAGGTCATGTCTTGCCATTTGGTGAGGGCGAAGTTTTGTAGGTCGACTCCGATCAGAATATTGTTCCAATCTTGCACCCTTACGTCAAAAGAGCCGACTACTCTGGGACCATTTGGATCGGGATCTCCACCTGAGTTGAGACTCACCAACCATTCTTTACTGAAGTGGACTTCGGCACCCAATGCAAATTCTTCTACACCATTACACCCAAACTTAATGTAAGTACCAGTATTGTTGCTGAGATCTCCCTTTTTGAGGAAAATGACTGTTTTTTTACTGCTACCACCTAGCTCAAAGCCTACATCATTGACTAGGCGAATATTACCGGTTTTGATGCCTCCATCACTGGTGAACGCCAAACTCTCTGTTCCGAAAATGAGGGTAATGTTTTTCTTTCGACCTTGGCTATCGTATTTTTTCTGAGGAATTTTGACCCCTACATAAATTCCCAATCGGCCACCAGGTCCAAGGCCATCGGTAACGCTAGTACCGGTAATCAATCTGAGGGAATTAATGACGATAATGGCTTCGAGATTACCAATCTTTTGAATTCGATAAGCTGGTAGTTTAAGGTTTAGTAGATCATCGAAATTGTCAACACGAGTACCACCAAGTTTGGCATCTTCTATCGCTTTCATTCCTTCCATTTCTTCTGCACTGAGTGGTGTTTCTAGAAGATCAGACATATCATCCTCTGCGGTCATTGGTAGCGCTTCTTCAATAGACGCTAGGATTTGTTTGTCGAGGTCTGGAAAAGAAAAGCGTTGAGCTTCTTTTTGCATTTCGGCTTCCTGTTCAACTTGCATTGAATCTGGCTGACTTGTTAATCCAGGCACTGCTCCCCAATCTGAAATCAAGGACTTGAGTGGGAGCGTACTCTTGGGCAGCGGCTTCCCTGAGGCTTTCCCGCCTGGGCTATTTGCTGTTAGCTGAAAAGCCATTAACAGCAGAAAGAGATGGAGAAATACACATTTTTTCATCGCTGTGGGTTTGTTTTAGTTTTTTATAGAATAGGCGGGCCCTGTTCGCCCCGCTGTGATAGCAGGCAATTGCCTTGAATAGTTCGTGGCGAAATTCGATCGACAGTAACTATTACTTTTTTAATTGATCGTTTGTCGAACTAACTATAGATGATTAATAAATGTTGGTATTTAGTTCATAGCTATTACGATTAGCGAGTATCCATTCTCTGGTTGTTTCCAAAGTTTTGTTGTAATCGGTTGTCACTAAATCACCTGATGCACTTAATTGTAATGGAATATCTTTGACATAAGGTGCAATGGCTTCCATGACTCGATAAGCGCAGTTGGATTTGTCATGTTCATGCTTATGATCGCTGTCCTGTCCATGAGGGTGAGGATGATCATGGTCGTCTTCATTATTTTTACCATGTCCATGGTGCCCTGGATTACTACAGGTTTTTTGATCTCTCAGGATAATGTCAAACAGATAATTGGTTGTTTCTTTTTGACGAGCATAGACCAACATAGGCATAATTCCATAAACAAATTCGTCATTGACTCTATATTTGACCACGTTCTTCATCAGATTATTTCGTTTGTGTCGGTCTCCACAACGAGTTAGTGCAATGCTCACGCTTTGGTACAAATGTTTATTGTCTTTGTATTTGGAGCGTAGGCCATCAAGAAACTCATGCATTTGTAGAAAACCGGCTAACTCGATGAACTTACTTACATGGGAGCGTTCCATTTGAATAAGCCGAGCCAGTTGAGCTTTAGCTTCATTATCGAAATCATCTCGTTTGAATCTTTGAAGCCCTTGTACGATTCGACCTAGTTGAGCCGATTCTACTACCTGAGCTGCTTTTAGTAATTGGTTGACCATTTGAATACGGCTGATGGCGTATTCGTGTTTTGTTCCAATCTCAACAGATAACCAAAGTGCTTCTTTTTGGAAGTTGACCTGATCTGATTTGAGATAAGTATCAAGCTCCGCCACGACACCTGCGTTTTGCCGGAAGGCTCGCAGGGTCTTCTGATCTACTTTAGATTTTTTGCCCTTTGCCAACTGATCGAAGTGCTGATGAAGTTCTGCCTTACCTTGTGCCCAACTCAATTGGACACTGAAGATAAGAAAGAGGGAAAAGAGTAGTTTATTCATTTTTTATTTTTTTGTTGTTTTCAATATTTTCATTTTTAGAATACAAGGTCATATTGGGAAAGTTCTTCTTCAAAAAGCCACCTGGGAATGTATTCGGATTCAACTTGAATCTTCAATCCGTGATCTATGGCGTAGGAACAGCAAGCAGTGCTGAATAGATCGATCCAATATTTCCGTTTATCTTCCCATTCTAACTGAATCAGATAATCCTTTTTGTCCTTTTGATATTCAAATAGTTTTTCATTGAATCCAGCCTCATTTTTGTCTTTTACTAACTCATATAAATGTATCCAAGGAAGGGAAATTCGAGTTAAAGATTCGGCTCTTCCAGGAATGAGAGTTGTGCTGTTTCCTTCTAAACCAATGAAGACCCCTTGATCTGTTTTTGCATCTTCGTTAAGAATATCGAGCATTTCCCTTCTTTTCGGATCATTTTCTAAGTAAATGGCGCCTAAATAGTTGGCCCAAGCAGAAGCAAATCGATCATCTTCAAAAATTTGATCAAGGATAGCAATGGTTGCTTCCATTCTGTGCTTGTCCCTTAAGATCATTGCAATGGAAAACATTCTGATCCACGAAGCTGCATCAGCTTTGTGCTTAGAATCAACAGAAGGGACAATGCAGCGCCGCTTACCTAGTGTAACTTCTATGCTTTCTTCCTGAGTCAATACTTGTTTGAAATGAGCCAAACTAATGTCAAAATCATAGATCAAACAAGTAGTGACTAAGGGCTTGGAAGGAGAAGAAATTAATGAATTAATGATGACCAATTCGGTAATGTCTTTCATGGCATACAATTCAATCTTATTTCCTCCTTCCAAGAAATCTAAGTATTTCTGTGTCTTTTTGGAATACATCTCAACTATTGTTTGAGCTTTTTCGATTCCCTTTTCAATATTGTGTCTTTTGACAATCATGTATTAAACTGTTTATTATTGGATATCAAACTGTTTTACGACTGGATTAACTAGGTTATCCAAGTTCGTAACTGGCTGCTTAATATAAACATATTTTAGTTTACCCATGAGTCTGGCATCAAGTATTTTGTCGACAATGGCATT
>JBCCSR010000396.1:0-5542 GCA_039199865.1 Bacteroidota bacterium | reverse complement strand
TGGTAAAAATATTGTAATTTTAATGATAGTGCAATGACTTACGGTCCAATACTTGTACTAAAAATTTACGTACCATCAACTGATACTAGGCATATGAAAAAAATTACCCTCAAGACCAGTTTCCAGTCTTATCCCAATATTTCCGCTTTGCCAGAAGCAGATCAAAAACTGCTCAAACTCGCCAAAAAATCCCTCAATCAATCCTATTCCCCTTACTCCAATTTTAAAGTAGGTGCGGCTCTTTTACTGCAAAATGGAAAGATGGTTGGAGGTAGCAATCAGGAAAATGCCGCCTATCCCCTTTGTCTTTGCGCAGAAAGAGTGGCCTTGGCAGCAGCGTCCAGTCGTTATCCCAAATCGGCCATTGAAGCCATTGCCGTTACAGCTAAAAGTAGTCACGTCACCGTCGATAAGCCCATTTCGCCCTGTGGAGCCTGCCGCCAGTCCATTTGTGAAACTGAGATTCGACATCAACAAACCATGCGGGTCATTCTGCAAGGAGAAACGGGCGATATTTACGTGCTCGAATCTGGAAGGGATCTGCTTCCCTTATCTTTTGACGGTCAATTTTTGTAAAAAATAGCGTAAGTCGGTCGCCCGATCGCTATGCTTTTACTCCAATCTAAAAAGTGCTGAAAATTTGGATACAATTATTTGGTAGGGAACCTCTAGTGGGCCTAAAATTCGAATTTCCCCAAATGGACCTCTCTACGACCGTTCTTTCGATCCGCAAAATAATGCTTTAAACTGAAAATAGAGGAAGAAAAAGCAATTTCTTTCCAGGGAATATCTTCCTCTTTGAATAAGGCAACTTCTAAACTCTCTACTCCAGGAGCAAAATTGACATCGGGCATTTCTGCCAAAAAATGCATGTAAACCTGACTGATATGTGGAATACTAAAAACAGCATGTAAGGCAATAATTTCCACTTCAATACATGCTTCTTCCATCACTTCACGAACCGCTCCATCTTCCACCGTTTCCTCATTTTCTAAATAACCACTAGGAAGATTCCAATATCCTAGACGAGGTTCGATGGCACGTTTGCACAAGAGCACTTGGTCTTCCCAAATGGGCAAACAACCGGCAACTATATTGGGGTTTTGGTAGTGAATCGTATTGCAGGCATCACACACATAACGTGGCCGATTATCTCCTTCCACCATTTTGAATTGTACGGGATGTGCGCAATTGCTGCAAAAATTCATAACAAAGCTTTTATTTTTTCCAGATCTTCGGGGCAATCAACCGCAATGGTTTTTTGGTCGGTAATACAAACCCCGATGGCATAACCATTTTCCAACCAACGCAACTGTTCTAAGGATTCGGCAGTTTCCAAAATACTGGGCTTCAATTGAGCGAGCTCCAATAAACGCTTTCTTTGAAAAGCATACATACCGATATGCTGATAATAGGAAACAGACGTATGTTTTGCTTCTTCTTGTCGAGAAATGGCCGGAATTGGCGAACGACTAAAATACAAGGCGCGATGATGCTTGTCAAAAACCACTTTAACAGTATTGGGATCAACAATGTTTAATTTTTCCTGGATAGGGTGCGCCAACGTCGCAATTGGATAATTCGGACTTTGGGCCAAAAAGGCGAGCAGTAAATCGATCTGCTGGGGGTCGATTAGAGGCTCATCTCCCTGAATATTAATGACCCATTCATAGTCTGGTAGCTTTTCGGCCACCTCTGCAATTCGATCTGTCCCACTGGGATGGCTGTCCTTGGTCATCATGACCTCTCCACCAAATTGCTTTACTGCATCATAAATTCTCAGATCATCAGTAGCGACAATTAGCTTGGAAAGCCGTTTGGATTGAATGGCTTGTTGGTACACTCGTTGAATCATTGGCAGGCCTTTGATCTCTACCAAAGGTTTTCCAGGGAAACGGCTAGAAGCATATCTAGCAGGAATGATTCCAATCGCATTCATATCGAAATAGGTATGAATTTGGTATTATTTCAGTAAAAAAGTCCCAATTATTGCCTTCCTTTATTAAATTTGCTTGCTCAGTCGATCGTAAAGACTGTGCTAAAGCGAATGCCCATTAGAATTGTGCAAAAATTTCACCTTTCCGCTTAAAAGATGAGAAAACACTATATACATTTGTTTTGCTACTTCTTGGCATTGCCCTTACTTTCCGCTGAAACTGACAGCCTTGGATACCTTTTGCCTAAAGATACTATATTTATCAGCATAGGCGAATTCCAAGAAAAAATATTTGAACACACCGTAAGCGAGCAACAAACGCTCTACTCCATCGCAAGGTTTTATGGACTGGCATTGGAAGAATTGTATGCCTACAATGGATTTTTGGAAAGCAGTACTCTTTCTATCGGTCAAAAATTAAATATTCCCATTCCCAATCGATCCATCATCCGTTATCGCAAGGCAGGTTTTGATGAGCAAAATCACGTCCCCATTTGCTATCGAGTCAAAAAATATGATACGCTTTACCGGATTGCCAAGGTCAATTTTAGAATGCCGATCGATACAATGGTCCTCCGAAATCAAATGACTTCCGAGCAGTTGGACGTTGGACAAATTTTACACATTGGTTGGATGAATATCGATGGGATTCCTAGCCATCATCGCAAATTTCGTGGCCACCCAGAATACAAGCAAAATCAAAAGTATCGACGGACTTACATCAGGGGCAGTCAGGCCAAAAAAGAATGGAGTGAACAGGGCGTAGCTTATTGGCAAAAAGACCAACAAAAACAGTCCAATTTTTATGCGCTCCATCGCAAAGCCCCCATCAATTCTATCATCGGAATTACCAATCCCATGAATGGTCGAACAGTCTATGCCAAAGTTATCGGCCGACTCCCCGACGCCGTCTATGGCGATGAAGTCGTTACCGTTGTTTCCTCCAAAACGGCAAAAGCACTGGGAGCAAAAGATACGCGGTTCTTCGTTAGAATTAAATTCTTGAAATAAAGCGATTGTCTCTTTTCCTTTTTTTCTCTAACTTTGTATCAAGGTTTTACAAAATAGTATCTGTCCTAATGTGTTTCCAGGAATAAAATGGACTCGTACAAATCTTCCGGATGGCGGAAAATAAAGGCTTCCTCTTACCATTTTTGGTAAAAAAATGAAAATTCTAAAACAAATTCTCTTCAAAGGTCATTTTACTCCTGACTTCACCAACAAGCAACAACAATCATTTATTCGATAAAAATTGTTCCTTTCCAATAAAATAAGGGTATCAATTTTGCATTATAACCGAAAACTAAGCAAATTCACTATAAAGATAATCACCCAATTAATTCAAGACAATCGACATGTATTTTCAAAACATTCTGGAAACCATTGGCCAGACGCCAATGGTTAAAGTCAACCAATCCATGGCCAAAGTCCCAGCATTGGTGCTTTGTAAAGTAGAAACCTTTAATCCTGGTAATTCGATTAAGGACCGAATGGCCTTAAAAATGCTAGAAGATGCTGAACAACGCGGAGACATCAAAGCCGGAGGAACCATCATCGAGTGTACGTCCGGAAATACGGGAATGGGCTTAGCCATTGCGGCCTGTGTGAAAGGTTATCAATGTATTTTTACCACCAGCGACAAACAATCCAAAGAAAAAATTGATTTACTCAAGGCCCTTGGAGCAGAAGTCATCGTTTGTCCAACCAACGTGGAGCCCACCGATCCAAGATCTTATTATTCAGTCGCAGAACGTTTGAGTAAGGAGGTCCCCAACTCCTATTGGTGCAATCAGTACGACAACCTCTCGAATCGTCAGGCTCATTACGAATCGACTGGTCCAGAAATTTGGGAGCAGACCGAAGGAAAAATCACTCATTTGGTCGTTGGCGTAGGGACTGGAGGAACGATTTCAGGAACGGCTCGTTATTTGAAAGAAAAAAATCCCAATATCAAGGTCTGGGGAGTCGATACCTACGGCTCAGTTTTCAAAAAGTACCACGAGACGGGGGTTTTTGATGAGAAGGAGATTTATCCCTACATCACCGAAGGCATTGGGGAAGATATTCTGCCCAAAAATGTCGATTTCGATCTGATTGATCACTTCGAGAAAGTGACGGATAAAGACGGCGCATTAATGGCCAGAAAACTTGCTCGCCAAGAAGGCATGCTTTTGGGTTACTCCGCGGGATCTGCCTTTGCCGGAGTTGAACAAATGCGTGACCAATTGACAGCCGATGATATCGTCGTGGTCGTTATCCACGACCACGGAAGCCGCTACATCGGAAAAATATTTAATGACGATTGGATGCGAGAACGCGGTTTCTTAGAAGACGAACTCAAGGTCAAAGATCTCATTGCCCGCAAAGGCGACAAAACTTTTCATTCCATCAAAATCAGTGACTCCGTACGCAATGCACTCAATCTGATGCGTGAAAATGACATTTCCCAAATGCCAGTAATGGACAATGGAGACATCGTGGGTTCAATTAGCGAAAGTGCGGTGTTGAATTACCTTTTGGAAAATCCAAACGATCGTGAAAATGGAATGGTGCAAAAAATCATGGACGAGGCTTTTCCACTAGTAGAAGAAGATTTATCTTGCAAGCAACTGACCCGCTACATCAACAAACGGAATGCTGCCGTAGTAGCCAAAGACAAATCTGGCGCTTTACACATTTTGACACAATACGATATTTTGCGGGCAGTATAAAAAAACTTAAAAAAGACTGGGCTGATTTTCAATCACTACTTTTTCCGGTTCTCGATCTGGGACATACTGAGCAGTCTCAGGTAAAATCCGCTTAATGACCCTCAATTTGTGGGTATATTTTTCTTTTTCATTATTGAAAATACCGTAATGATCGATTCGGTCAATTCTCACCTGCCCTGAGGCATGAATGATTTGATGGTCTGGCATGACAATCCCCGTATGAGTAATTCTCCCTTTCCTGTTTTCGAAAAAAGCCAAATCACCGGGAAGCGCTTGTTCTACAAAGTCGATCAAGGTTCCCCTTTCCACCTGTTGATAAGCATCCCTTGGCAGGGCCGTTCCAATCATTTTGTAGACAATCTGCGTAAAACCCGAGCAGTCAATCCCCAGAGGAGAACGTCCACCCCACAAATAAGGAGCATAGAGATAACGACGAGCAATTTTTAGCAATAAATCAACGGAAGGGTTGATTTCTTTTGGAGAAATGGCCTGACCGCTAAAGGTATAACTGCTTCCGTTGAGGTGAAATTTTAAACCATCAAATTTGGGTAAGGTAGCACCAATTGTGATGGGCAGATAATGCCCTTCGGTCATGGCTCCTTGGAATAATTCCAGGCTACAAGAATAATTGCTTTGGTAGGAAGTGACTTCTTGTTGATTGATCAGCTTCAATTGCTTGGTATCAACCCAACCAACGTAATTGTCCCAGAAACAACGAATCTTACCCCAACTCCCTTTTCGTTCCAACAGCTCGACCATTTCCCCAAATAACAATTGAGAAATCATCTCGCTTTTATCCGAGGCACTGCTACGGACGGGAACGACACTTAATGGACAAATACCGAAATTCATGTGTTATTGTAGCGGTTCTTTGAATGGAATAGCTTTTGCTCTT
>JBCCSR010000395.1:0-5551 GCA_039199865.1 Bacteroidota bacterium | reverse complement strand
TTATAATCCTATAAACATATAGATGGCCGCCCGGCCATCTATCCTCTCTCTTTTTCTACTTTCTAACCATTGATGAACAACAACTTCACGCCAAATATCAACGCGTTTTCTTTTTTCACTTCCGTATTATTGGTATTGTTTAGCTTTTGATCCAAATCGTTTAAATTCAGACTATTGATCGGAATTTCTACAAAAGGACGCAAGCTTAAGCGAAGATGATCACTTCTGGAGGTATTAAAGGACAAATACAGCTGAGTACTCCAATTGTTTTCTTTCCAAATGGTTACTCGGTTATTATTTGAGCCTATTCTCTGTTTAGTGGCATTAAAATTAAAATTGAGCTTCGCTCCGTAAGCAATAGAGCCATAATGGTTCTCCAGGCCACCGGAAATGGTATTTACGCGATAAAAGAGCTTGTTTTCAATCTGACTGCCCGCTTCTAAAATTTCTGTGGAGAGATCCCTAAATCGATTGAACCAATCCAATTCGATTGCTACAGCTGACCATTCGTAACGAAGACCCAGCTGGAGGCCATGAGAAATATGTAAATCACTAAATGGAGCGGTATCAAGACTATTGTTGGCGTTAAAGGTGCGGAGAATGCTATTGAGCGTTTTAGGATTGCTGTAGTTAAATGAATAGCCAGTTTTGATCGACCATTGCGTGTAAGCGTTGGTCCAAGCCGCTAGGGTGAAAAATAGGGCAAGAATTAGTTTTGCGAATATTTGCTTCATTTTGATTCGACCAAGTTATTTGATTAAGAATCAACCGTAAAATTGCTGACTTATTCATGAATTTCATAATGCTATGGCATAAAATCATACCCAACAAGAGAATTACTTAAGCTAGCAACATTTTGGATTCTCTTGATAATCAATATTTAACACATTTTGTTTAAAAAATTATTTCTTTGGCGTTGTATTTTAAAAACAAATTGTTTTATATTTGTAATGCTTCAGCAAGTGAAACGAGTTAAAATTATCAAAAATGGATCATACCTTTTCTACAAATGTACTGACTTATTTGAAGGCCAATTGGATGAAGGTGGCTATGTTGGCTTTACTTTGTTTTGTCTTTCTTAAAAAGGACTTGAGTTTCGAATTCAATTTAAATTCTCCTTTAAAAGTAGAGGAGCCCATTCAGGATGAAACAGTCATTCCCGAATCGAAAGAGGAGGGAAAGCGATCGACTGTGATCACGGAAAAGATTGAAAAGATTGAAAAGAAGGGAAAGGATCAGGTCGTCAAGGGGAGTACAGCTGGTATTTTAGAACGCTTGAGTTGGCCATTTTTTGGAAAAGCCAAGGATCGGACTGTACGTCCATCTGAGCATGGAGAGATAGATGAGTTAACCATTGAAGGTTACATCAAACGTTTTGCTCATGTTGCTATCAGCGAAAGAAAAAAATTCGGTATACCGGCTTCCATCATTTTGGCCAATGCCCTTTTTCATAGCTTTGCGGGGCAGGGTGAAATGGTATTGAATGGCAACAATCATTTTGCCATTCCCTGTGGCCAAGGCTGGAATGGAGGGCGAGGGAAATACCAGGGGGCTTGCTATCGGCATTATGAAAATGCTTGGTTGAGCTTTCGGGACCATAGCTTGTACATCACCGAGGGAAAAGCATTCAAACACCTCAATCAGTATGGCAGAAAGGATTACCGTTCCTGGGCCAGAGGTTTGTCAAGAGCAGGCTATTCCGACCGACGTGATCTAGAAGAGAACTTGCTCTCCCTGATTGATAAGTACAACTTAAGCGATTTTGATTAGCAATAGTTTCTGTAAACAATAGGTCATGATGACCTCAAATAAAGACAATAGAACGCAAATCGTCTGATCATCTGAAGAGATAAGGGCTAGTGATAGGTTGAGAGGATCAGGCGATTTTTTGTATTTGTTGTTTATTGTACTCCCGATCTTTTCTTCTTGTAGTAATTGACCCCAGCACCATAGACCCAGCCTACAAAGCCTCTCTGGTGTTTTACTTTGACCCAGGGTTCATTGGCCATTTCTTGACCCAAAGAAATGAGCTGGGTAGAATCAGTTACTTCGTTCATGAAGATGACCTCTTCAAATAGTTTGAGTTGACGGATAACTGCACTATCCAGGTGTGGAGCAGTTCGAAGGTTGAGACCATCAATGGTCACGTAGAGAATCGAACCTGCTGCTTGGGTTGAGGGACTGCTAAGCGTCGACGAGGTGGTATTATTGGATACGGTTGGATTGTTTGTGGTACGATCAGTAGCCAGTTCATTCCCCGATAATTGTGGGTTATTTGCAATGGAGGAGTCTCCAGTTTCGCCATCGGCTGTCGCTGTCTCCTCAATGGTCTCCTCTTCTTCAATGCCAGCTTGCTGTTGGTACATTAACTGAGTTGCATTGCATTTGGATACGGCCCAAACGATAAAACTCATAAAAAAAACCAGAACAATAATGATTTCAATTCTGGGAAGGATTGACTTTTTCTTTCGAGCCATTGTGTTTAGATTGTGGTCAGTTCATAAATGATTGTATCGTCAAAATCGGGCGGATGACTGATGGAGTCTCTATTCTGTCCAAATTTGACAGTGAAAATATGGTATTCCATTCTTTTCCAAAAAAAATAAAATTTAAATTGCAAAATTTAATCAAATTCTTAACACCATTTAGAAAAATATATTCGGTATTTTAAAGTTAAACTTCAGACTTTAGTAAGAACATTTTATGACGAACTAGGTACTAGGATCTATCATCTGATCTTTGCCTTTCAAATTCAAAATCCATACGGAAGTAGAGATGAATCAGGACTTAATTTACAAAATAGCGGTCACAAAAATTCCCAATGTAGGTGCAGTACTAGCCAAACAGCTGATTAGTTATTGTGGAGGTCCTGAAGAAGTGTTTAAAGCAAAGCCAAAATATTTGCGAAAAATTCCGGGAATTGGCCCTCACATGGCCAACTTAATCCATCGACAAGATCCCGAAGAGTTGGCAATCCGTGAAGTCGAATTTATTGAGCAAAATCAAATCCATCCCATTTATTATTTGGATAAAGACTATCCTTTTCGCTTAAAGCAATTTCCAGATTGCCCTGTCTTGTTGTTTTACAAAGGGAATGCTCCTCTAAATCATCGACGAATCGTGTCTATCGTTGGTACGCGTACCCCCACTGCCAGGGGCAAGGCGATTTGTGAAGAATTGGTAGAATCTTTGAAAGCCTATGATGCAATCGTAGTCAGTGGTTTGGCTTATGGCATTGACGTTACAACACACCAACACTGTATAAGACAAGACATTCCCACCATCGGTGTTTTGGGACACGGGCTAAGACATATTTATCCTGCTCAACATGCCTCGATTGCCCGAGTAATGGTGAATGGTGGTGGTTTACTTACAGAATATGTCAGTGATACGGGGCCCAAGCGAGAACATTTTCCGATGCGAAATAGAATTGTCGCTGGCATGTGTGATGCGCTAATTGTCGTAGAAACGGGAAAAAAGGGCGGCTCTATGATTACTGCTGAATTGGCCAATCACTATAACAAAGATGTATTTGCCATTCCCGGCAGATTAACAGACCAGTACAGTATTGGTTGCAATCAATTGATCAAGTCTCATCGAGCTGCATTGCTGGAATCCATTGAGGATTTGGCCTATATCATGCGATGGGAAAAGATGGGAGCTGCTCAAAATGGGATACAGAGCAATATATTTGCTACCTTGACCCCAAATGAACAAAGTATCGTTGACTTATTTCAGCAAAATGAGCAATTGAGTATTGATCATCTTTCCACACAGCTCAATCTTAATTCAGGTGAGATGGCGAGTTTATTATTAGAGATGGAATTCAAAGGCATGATCAAGCCGCTACCAGGAAAGCAGTATATGCTGGTATCTTAGTGAAATCAAAAAATCAGACTAAAATAATATTGGGGCTTATAAAAAGGGCGAACACAATAGACAAGAGGATATGAAAAACTGCATTTTGAAGAAAGGAATGATTAAATGCTGCTTAGCTTTAGTCGTAATGTTTCTGTGTCTGAGCTGTGGTAACAAGCAAGTCATACAAGTGGCTGCACCTGTAGTCATGCCAAAACAGCCGATGACGAGTCAGCCCAAAAACATCATTCTCATGATCGGTGATGGAATGGGCTTGAGCCAAATTACTGCTGCCATGTACACCAATGGCAATGCCCTAAATTTGGAGCGCTTTCCCATTGTTGGTCTAATTAAAACTCACTCTAGTGATAATTTAGTCACTGATTCAGCTGCGGGCGCCACCGCCTTTGCCTGCGGGGTAAAGACGTATAATGGAGCCATTGGAATAGATGCAAATGGTCAAGCTAAAAAGACCATTTTGGAAGAAGCAGAAGAAAACAAGTTGGCTACGGGAATGGTGGCCACTTCCACAATTGTCCATGCCACTCCAGCAGCTTTTATTGCCCATCAAAAGTTAAGGGCCTTTTACGAGCCGATTGCCGCGGATTTTATGAAAACGGAGATTGACTTTTTTGTAGGTGGAGGTAAAAAATATTTTGATCGACGGAGCTCTGATGATCGCAATCTCTACGCAGAGCTCGAAAAAAACAATTATGTTGTTTCAGATTATTTTAAAAATAAGGATCTAGGGAAAACGCTGATTGATGAAAATAAAAATTTTGCGTACTTCACTGCGGATGATGATCCGGTAACCGTAACTACTGGACGAGATTACCTGTATGCTGCCAGTGTCATGGGGATGAATTTTTTGAAAAAGCACAGTGACCAAGGCTTTTTTATGATGATCGAAGGCTCGCAAATTGACTGGGGAGGTCACGCCAACAATGCGTCATACGTCATTAGTGAATTATTGGATTTTGATAAAACGGTTGGAGCAGCATTAGAGTTTGCGGAGAAAGATGGGGAAACTTTGGTCATTGTCACTGCCGATCACGAGACTGGAGGGCTGTCGATCAAACTGGGTTCAAAGATGAATAAATTGAAAACGGACTTTTCCACTGGAGATCATACGGCAAGTTTAATACCAGTATTTGCCTATGGCCCTGGGGCCGAATTGTTTTCAGGCGTGTACGAGAATACCGCTATTTACAGCAAAATGCGACGCGCTTTTGGGTTTTAGCAATCAATTGGAAAGTCTTTTGCTCATTTTACAAATCGATTGGTTTGGAAATACCAGTGCCAATTTGTCGTTCGAGTATTACAAATGGCGTTCTGCATGATAAGAGGAGCGAACCAAAGGGCCACTCTCTACAAAGTTGAACCCTTTTCTCATGCCCACTTCTTGATATCTGGCAAATTGATCCGGATGAACATATTCTGCAACATCCAAGTGCATTTTGGTTGGTTGCAAGTATTGGCCAATCGTAAGGACATCACAACCGTGTGCCACGAGATCATCCATGATTTGAAAGACTTCTTCCTCTTTTTCTCCTAAACCTACCATGATTCCAGATTTTGTACGCTTGCCCGCCTCCTTGGTTCTTTGAATTTGCTCTAGACTTCTTTTGTACTTGGCTTGAGGGCGTACTTTTCGATAGAGGCTTTCCACGGTTTCCATATTGTGGGAGACCAC
>JBCCSR010000394.1:0-5563 GCA_039199865.1 Bacteroidota bacterium | reverse complement strand
GAGACTAGCTCTCAGCTCTTCACTGTAAAGGAGAGTATCCCCTTTGTGGTCTTCGATGTAAAATCCCTCAAGCACCAGTTTATTGAAAAAATCGAAATCGATTCGTTGGGCTTCCACCCGACTCTCCAATTCTTTTGACAGGAAGGAAGTTGTTTTTTGGAGTGCCCAGTTTTGTACCGATTCTTGTTGAAGTAGAAACCAGGCAGCGATGAATAGCAACAGCAAACAAAGCACTGTCCATTTGAAGACACCAAACAGCCGTTTGAAGATCCGTCGCCTTCTCAGTCTGATAAAAAACCCCTCAAAAGAGTCCGGTCGATCTTTCATCGCATACGCAGTATTCTGTGATCCTTTGGTTTATTGTTGCTGTGCTATTCCAATACGGAAAGGCCATTTGAAAGATACATGGCTCAAACATGCATCCTTCGCTTTCACAACAATTCAACAATATTAGTAGGCTTGAAGATTTATTCCAGGGAGAAGATATAGTTGAAAACAAAGAATATCGAAAAAATGATACCACAAAATCTGGTTTTAACGAATAATTAAGACAGTTTGGAATAAAACTGTCTTATTCCAGTGATTTTCAAGCTAATGTATCCATTTTGCCTTCGAGAAAGTTCAACGATCAACTTGAAATTCTTTGCACTTTTCTCAATGGCTAAGTCTCTGCCCAGCAAGCTACTTTTTTTCTATCTCATTCTACTGGCAAATCTACATTTTTCCACTAAAAAAAGGGCCGAAATCAAGGATAGATTGGTCTTCAGAGGAATCAATTGTTATTCCCTCTCCAAAATAAACTGTGCCATCCGTCGATCTGACCAGTACAAGCCATTTTTATCGGGGCTATAAAAACCAACATGACCACCATTCGGAGGGATCTCAAGGGTAAACTTTGTACTATCGGCAGCAATCTTGGTCGGATAACACTCTTCGCTGAGAAAGGAGTCGTCGCGTGCATTGATCATTAAAGCATTGATGGACAGTTGAGAAAGAAACTGTTTACAACTCGATTTTCGCCAATAGTCCAAAGCCCCCGCAAAGCCGTGAATCGGTGCAGTGACGGCATCGTCAAATTCAAAAAAAGAGTTGGCCTTACGGACCCGTTCGAGGTCAACTTTACCCGCTAAAATATCCTTCTTTTCAACTACTTTTTCTTTGAGGGTAACCAGAAATCGATTGAGATAAATCCAATTGTGCCATTTGTCCAATTCATGACTGCAACTTTCCAAATCGCAGGGCACAGAAAAAGCAACGACATGACTGATCTCACTGGCAAGATTGTTTCCACGCTCTCCTGCATATTTGAACGCCACATTCCCTCCCAGTGAAAATCCCACCAGTGCAATTTGCTGGTATTTATTTTTCTTTTGTATAGCTTGGATAACCCAGTCCAGATCTTCCGTTTCTCCACTGTGGTACGAACGAGCCGCCAAATTGGGAGCGCCACTACAACCTCGAAAATTGATGCCCATCCCATCCCATCCTGCCAAGTTCATCGCTTTGACAATGCCTCGAATGTAAGCCCGATCTGCATTTCCCTCCAAACCGTGTAAGACAATCACCAATTTATTGCCCCCCATAGTCGACCAGTCTAAATCGAGAAAGTCGCCATCCGGAGTATTCATTCGCTCTCGCCGATATTGAACCCCTTCTACTTTTCGAAACAGGGAAGGATAAATGGTATTGCAATGTCTATTTTTGAAAAAGAAAGAGGGATCGTAAGAAGAGTTTTCGATTAGTGGCATTTCGTTGTAAGCAATTTTTATTTTTTGGCAAAAAAAAGGCCTTTTGAGGAATTTATTTTTCGATCTATCTAAACATTTGAAATGAAGTGGAGCAAGAGATCTTCTTTCCAATGAAAGTTCTACCAGAAATGCTTAATCCATTTCTTCAAGTGTACCTCCATGATTCAACGTCGAAGACTCATTTTTATTTGTGCGCATCAGTAAGGAACAAGGATAATCCTTGAATTCCGTTTGATCTTTATTCCACGGATCAACCCATAATATTTCTACTCCTCCATGTTGAGGATATTGTAAACATTGACAAAAATACTGCGCAATTTGTTTTAAACTTCGTTCACTTGCATAGGGAGGAACTTTGAGCTCCTGAAAAGCAAAATCATCAAAAATAAAACGCAGCATTATCGGTCCAGATAAGCTAGGGGAACGATGGGCAATCGGTGCAGCCTCAAAGCAAGACTGATCCCTTTCATCAAAATAAAATACTCCTTCTGGATTGGTCCCCGCATACATTTTAAAGGACAGCTGTTCATCCCACAGGCGAAAAGCATTGAGGCCCGGTAAAAGGAGAAGGAGCAAGGAGAAGAAGTAAAAGGAATTGGCTTTCAATTCGGGAAGTGGATTCAATAAGGTTTTCTCCTCTTGATCTCGCAAGAATAACAAATACAATAAAATGATCATCGCTAAATTCCACGGCCAAACCACTTCATTCCAATGGTGCCCGAGAGGACTCAACAAATATAAAATGATGAAGTGAAAACCAATGCCCAGCACCGCAGCCCAAGGCCTCGTTCTCTTCCAAACTAAAGCCGCACCAATACTCATTTCAAAAACAGCAACCAAAATTGCAGCCCAAGAATGAGCACCCAAAAAGGAAAAAGGACCTGCTTGTTCCATAAACCAAGGAAAGGTATCTTCGATGAAATAGACATTCAACTTGTGGAATCCACTCCAAAAATAAAGCATTGTAATAGCCAACCGTGGCCAAAAACAAGTCCGCTCCTTTCCCACAAAAAGCAAAATCAAAAGCCCGACCTGATGGTATAACCAAACTTGTAAACGCGTACTGTCGTGTAGCAGGAGCCAACCGAGAGGAAGGAGCAAACACCACAGCCCCATTGATCGATGAGGCTGGAAGATGAGAAGCATTAGGCCAATACTTGCCACAAGAAATGCCGGTAAAACCAGGAAACTCAAAGCATCAGAAGGAAAAAATGAAATCAGGGGGACAAATGGAAAATCACGAGTAGTTGCCGTCCACAACTCCCAAGACAATAGAAATTGAAGGAACAAACAAACGGCAATGGTCCGCCGAGCAGCTAGGATAAAGGGAGGCGTCAACATCATTTCTTTCGCAAGCTACGCAATGTGATCTTTCCGGGACGCAAATTCTTTTTCTTCAGATCGTTTCGAAATTGATTGGCAGCAACCAAGGCCTCTTCGCGGTCGTTGTAGAGTAGATCGTAATAGACGACGTAGTCCAGTTGATCTTTTGAGAAACAACCCAACCATAAAACATTCATTTTAAATCCTTTATCCTCCATCTCATCAATTTTTTGTTGAGCCAAACCCATGGTTGGATGAGCAGCATATTGAATGAGGTAAATGGTACCTGTAAAATTATAAAGCCGCTCACAATTGTACTCAATCCGCTGGTTGTTATCCGTTGTCACATAAATCTCTGCCGATCGATTGGGTTGCGCATTAAATTCGAGCAATTCCATTTCCACCAATTCAAACTGAGCACTTTGTTTGGAGCTTTCGGGGACCTCATCGGGGATCAATTCGAGAGGATGATCCAAATAAGAGTAGTTCTCTTCTCCTCTGGACGGCATTCGAGCAGTATCCAACAGATATCCCTCCTTCTCGGCATCCAAAACTTTTGCTTTTTCGCTGATGGAAGTTTCGTAGGCCTGCTCGTCAACGTATTCCAGCAAGCGATAATCTAGTTGGCGAAAAAATACACCGGCAATGATCCCCAAAGAAATCAAGAATAAGGTGAGTTGTTTATAAATGTTGCGCTGGTATCGATCCAAAGCAATGAAGGAGCGCCTGGGCAGCAAACGATTCCACAAAGCATTGAATTTACGTCGAATATGCTGCTGTCGACTTTGGTGAAAGGCCTGATCGCGCAAACTGATTGCTAAGTTACTGCGGGTCTGTCCAAACACTTCTTGGCGGGAGGGCGTGATGAGCATTTGGGCCTGTTCGCTTCGCGTTACCGATAAAAGTCCAAAACCATTGTACACACATTGGTTTTTCAATTCCTTTAAATAGCGATCGTTGGGACCATTAAAAACATCGTCGGCAATGGCAATCCATTGCTCATCCGCATGATATCTTTTGAACTGCTCGATGGCATAAATGTAGCGATAGCGCTGCATCAATCTCAAGGTCATCGACAAAAAATAAAACGCCAACAGACCAGAGCCAACGATCAATCCCAGCAGCCCCCAAAGTCCAAAATCTTGAATAGAGATCCATTGCTTTGCCAAGGCCAAGCTAAAGCCAAATGCAGTGAGCAATCCAGCCATTGCCAAGCTGTCCCAATTGAGCAAACGATGTTGTAATTTATAAATGACCTCCTCGTGGGTATCGTAAGAGGTGGCTTCGAAAGTCACAATAAAATCCGCTCCACTCTCCAGCGGATAAGAAAGATAACCATCTGCAATGATGCCATCCACGGTCTGCACATCGTAGCGCGCAACAGTTTTCCCTTCGGCTCTAGGACGGAACTTGTAATAGGTTTTCAAAAACCCCAAAGCAATCCTTTTGATTTTGTCTTCAGACAGGTGAGTCATTATATTTTGGTGTTCCAACAACTGGATAGCGCAAATTTAGAAGGTCAAAAAAGGATGAATGTAGGCATCAAATATAGTAAAATATCAATATGTCGAAGTGGAAGTCTTCAAATCAATTCTTGTGCCTCAATGACTTTCCACAAACGAATGGCTTCTACCGCTTCTTTCACATCGTGGACTCTCAGAATTTTGGCGCCGTTTTGGAGCGCTACCATATGTAAAGCAGTAGTTCCATTCAAAGCATTTTCAGCGCTGATATTCAGATACTTATAAATCATTGACTTTCGAGACAAACCCACCAATAAAGGACAATCCAGAATACGAAAAGCAGCAAGGTTTTTTAAGAGTTGATAATTGTGCTCAATGGTTTTTCCAAAACCAAAACCTACATCCAAAACGACTTCCTCCACGCCCAATTCCTTTAGACGTCCCAACTTTTCAATAAAAAAATCTAAGATGTCGACGGTAACGTTCTGATAACTGGGAGCAGTTTGCATGGTATTGGGCCGGCCTTGCATGTGCATCAAGATATAGGGAACTTTCAGTTCTGCTACCGTTTTCATCATGGCCTCATCAATTTGTCCAGCTGAGATGTCGTTGACGATAGATGCTCCCGCAGCAATGCTTTCTACAGCTACTTTCGAACGCAAAGTGTCAATCGATAGAATGACCTGCGGAAACTTTTGCCGAATCTTTAAAATAATGGGAATCACTCTGCGCAACTCATCAGTTTCAGAAATCAATTCGGCCCCCGGACGAGAGGACATGCCCCCAATGTCAATGATACTTGCCCCCTCCTCCAACATTTTCTCCAGTTGCCGAAGGATGGCCGATTCTTCCAGATACCGTCCACCATCAAAAAAAGAATCGGGCGTCACGTTTAGGATGCCCATCACAACTGGATCGGATAAATCGAGTATTTGCTCTTTACAATGAAGACAGTGAAGTGGATTTAGCATAGAATTTGGTAAAGTTTTGGGTTTAGTTATTCTGATTGCCAAAAATAGAATAAATTTG
>JBCCSR010000393.1:0-5563 GCA_039199865.1 Bacteroidota bacterium | reverse complement strand
CGGGTAATGGGAAAGGAATTGCGCATCAGCTACTTTTTCCAAAGGGTGATGTTCTATCCCTGGATTGTCAACTTCATGACTCGCTGCGTAGCCAATAATAGCTATGTACAAAATTTTCTCAATAAAATTTATGCAGACTCCCAAACAGAGTGGCACAAGGAAATGAAGACCGTTAAATTTTGGTATAACTTTGTCTTCAACCGCGATTGACTTTTCTTGTCAATAGTCGGGGCATCACGATAACTTTTTCACCATTACTTTGTGGGGACCGATGGGCTCAATCTCAAAAACGGAGCCCAGTTGCTCCATTCCTTGTTTTTCGTAATACCCCGCTGCGGTGGTTCGGGCATTACACCACCAGATTGATGCTTTTTTCTGACGAAGATAATTGTCGGCAAATTGAAGGAGTGCAGTTCCGGCACCCTGTCCGCGGAAGGCCACTTCTGTAGCCATTCCTCGGAGTCGATACTGGATGGCGTCATCCAAGTCCGGATGGTTTTCTTTGAAAAAAGAGGCCACGCTAATGATATTTTGATCCAGATAGGCCCCTAGATGTAGGCTAGTCAATTCATAATCGAGTGGATAATGACAGGCGTGCAGGCTTTGATGGGGGCGTAAAATTCGGTGGCGTAAATCGTAAGTCAGATGGGCATCGATAATTTTTACTTCCATTGGCCTTTTGTTTGTCTAATGTTCAATAATGATTTCTTCTTGCCTACGCCTCAAGTATTCGATGGTATGCTCTGTTGACTTGAGTTGTATTTTCAAACTATCCACGATTCTACTAACACTATCTCGGCTACCTTTCAAGTAATTGAGTGCTGAAATGATCTTGTTTTGTACGATCCAGTCCGAAATGAGTCGATCGTAATAAATATCATTAAAATGTCGGAATTCTTCAATCTTATTGAAGCGTTTGATCGCGTTGAATTCGTAGACATCTTGCAACTCATCCTCTAATGCTTGCAATATGGGTTTGATCTTATATGCTTGCTCTTGTGCCTGATCAATATAAGAATTTTTGACTTTCAGTTCTTTTGCTTTCTCAAAGCTGTTGATGCCCCAAATTTCAGTGCTTTTTGCTTTCTTGATGAGGTCAATCATCTTTTTGAGCAGTTCCTGTGCTTTTAGGGCCACAATTAGGGCTTGTTGCAGTTCTTTTTTGTAGGCAATTTTGCGATCAACTTGTCGATAAATACTCATCAACTGATCTTTGATTTTGATGTAACGCTGATCAATATCCTGTTCTCTGTGGGCCAAAAGATGATTGAGTTTTTGGAGGACCACTCTTTCCCGACTCACTTTTTCCTCTAAAACTTGTGCTTCAAAGGCCAACAATTCGATGGTCTTTTTGCATTCTTTGACCCTTAACATTGCGTGTAAATATTCTTGTTTTTCCAGCTCGTATTGCTCTTTTTTGTTGCGTAGAATTCGGTGAAAAAGCGACTTGGTCGATACTCGTTCCAACTGATCTAAATCTTCGTACTCTTTATCTAAAACAGTGCGCAACTCTTGCAGTAAATCTTTCTCTTGTTCTAATCTGGTTTTTAAATTTACCAGGTGCTTTTTCGCCAATAGGATGCTTTTGTATGATTCGATATACTTATCCAGCGTGGATTGGTAATCCATAGTTCACTTTATTTTTTCAAAATAGGTTTGTTATGCATACTAAACAAGAAAATAGTCGATTGAGTTTGATCGATTAGCAAAAATCATTTTGGAACTAAAAAAGGGCTAATTTCGTTCAAATTCCCGTATATTCGCCATCATTTTTTGATCTTTATTTTATGAGACGATTTCTGTAATCAAAAGCCTTTCAGAGGAGCAGATGTCTTATAAAATCAAAATGCTGAACAACCATGCAAGAGCCAAAAAGATACTTGGTCACTTCTGCTTTGCCTTATGCCAACGGTCCCTTACACCTGGGGCACCTCACTGGGGCTTACTTATCCGCTGATATCTATGTTCGCTACTTGCGTTTGTTGGGCAAAGATGTTGTTTTTGTTTGTGGTTCGGATGAGCACGGTGCAGCCATCACCATTCGGGCCAAAAAGGAGGGCATTTCTCCAAAAGAAATTATCGACAATTATCACAACCTCAACAAAGCCACTTTCCAGCGACTAGGCATCTCTTTTGATATCTATCATCGAACCAGTGAAAAATTGCATCATGAAACCGCTCGGGAGTTTTTTAAAACCCTCTACGAGCGGGGAGATCAATTTGATGAAAAGAGTTCCAAGCAATATTACGATCAGAGGTTCAAACAGTTTTTGGCAGATCGTTACATTGTCGGAACTTGCCCTAAATGCAATTACAAAGAATCTTATGGGGATCAGTGTGAAAATTGTGGTTCCACCTTGTCTCCTACTGAACTTCTCCAACCCCGTTCGACCTTAAGCGGTAAAACCCCTATCCTAAAAAAAACGACTCATTGGTATTTCAAACTTGACAGCCACGAAGCATGGCTCCGCGAGTGGATCGAAAAAGGAACCGTTGACGACAATACGCATCACGATCCAAAGGCTTGGAAGAAGCATGTGGTTGGACAATGTCTGTCTTGGTTGGATGGTGGCCTTCAAGCTCGTTCAATCACGCGGGATCTAGATTGGGGGATTCCCGTACCACTGGAAAATGCAGAGGGAAAGGTACTATATGTTTGGTTTGATGCTCCAATTGGTTACATCTCTGCGACCAAGCAATGGGCCAAAGACAATGGTAAAAACTGGGAAGATTACTGGAAGAGTGAGGATAGCCAGTTGTTGCATTTCATTGGCAAGGATAATATCGTTTTCCATTGTATCGTCTTTCCCTCCATGCTGAAAGCCCATGGTGATTATATCCTACCCACGAACGTACCCGCCAACCAGTTTTTGAATTTTGAAGGTAGAAAATTTTCCAAGTCAAAGAACTGGGGCATTGAGCAGCACGAATATTTGGATGCCTTTAAGGATTTTCCCAATAAGGAAGATGCCCTGCGCTATGCCTTGATTCGCAACATGCCCGAAAATCGGGATAGCGATTTTAAATGGGATGATTTTGTTGACTTTCACGATAACGAATTGGTGGCCAATCTCGGGAATTTCATCAACCGGGTGTTGGTACTGACCAATAAATATTACGATGGAAAAGTGCCAGTATCAAGCAATACTGTCGGCCATGTACTGAGCAATGTGCCGGGCATTGACGATTTGTTGAAAGAATGGCAAGAAGAATTGAAAGCCTTTAATTTTAAAAATGCAGTCCAGAAACTGATGGCCATTTCCTCTGCCGGAAATCTGTATCTACAAGAGGTTTCTCCTTGGAAAATATGGAAAGAAGATCCGGATAGTCCTGTGGTGAAAGATTGTCTCCATACTTGTTTGCAGTTGGTCGGTCTACTGAGTGTTTGTTGTGCGCCCTTCTTGCCCTTTAGCTCCAAAAAGATTCGACGCCTTTTGGGGCTTGAGGAAGTGGTCAATGGCGATTTGGAACAACTGCTACGACATCTGTACGAAGATAACCAAGCACTGATTCCCGAAGGGCATCAGATTGGTATTCCCGAATTGCTTTTTGCCAAAATCAATGACCGTAAAGATACCTCTCGTTTAGAGATTATCGAGGCACAGAAGGCAAAGTTGGCAGCGATTTTGGAAGCGGAGAAAGCCAAGGAGCGAGCCCCCTTAAAGCCCGAAATTGGCTTTGATGATTTTTCCAAACTAGACATCCGAACCGCCACTATCATTGAAGCGGAAAAGATGCCTAAATCCGAGAAATTGTTAAAGCTAAAAGTGGATCTGGGTTTTGAGGAACGAACGGTTGTATCTGGGATCGCTAATTATTACAAAGCGGAGGAGATCATCGGACAACAGGTGTTGTTGTTGGCCAATTTGGCGCCCCGGAAATTGCGTGGTGTTGTATCTCAGGGAATGATTTTGATGGCAGAAAATGAAGATGGAGCCTTATCTTTTGTATGTCCCAAAAAGGGATGGGGAGATGGGTTTACCATCCGTTAAAATGGGCTGCCCCAAACAATCGACCATCTGGATCATTTCAACTGATTCTGAAATAGTGATTTGTAGTCTTAAAAGAATTGAATTTACTTAGTGCATTGAAAACGATAATCAAATAATGAGACATTTATTCCTGCTTTTAGTTGTGTCTTTTCTGACCCTAACGGCTTGCAACCAAGTGGACCCTCAATTGCAAGCAAAGGTTGCGGCCCTAGAATCTGAATTAGCAGAAACGGAAAAACAATTGGCTGCCGCTGCGGAAGACGAAGCTACTTTTATCCACACCGTTTTCTTTTGGATGAAAGAGGCGGTCAGTGAGGAGCAAAAATCAGACTTTATGGCTAATGGACTGAAGGCATTATCGGAAATTCCTTCGATTTATCGAATTTATTACGGCCCACCCGCCAATACACCAAGAGAGGTGGTAGACAATAGTTACACTTTTGCTCTAGTCTGTCATTTCAAAGATGCCGCTGCTCAAGATGCGTATCAAGAGGATCCGATTCATTTGAAATTTATTGAGGATTACAAAGAACTGTGGGATCGCGTTCAGGTCTACGATAATTTTGATCGAAGTAAATAGGGCGATCACTCCTTTCTAACTTGCACATCCAAATACCATGAATCATCGCAAAATCAAATTGTTCCTTGGCTTATTGCTCGCTGCGAGCACTTTTGGTTTTGCTTATTGGATGCTGGCTTTGTTTCAAGAAGAACAACTTTGGGGGCATTTGCCCTTGGGGCTTAGTCTCTCCGCGTGGGCTTTGGTGCTCGTTTTGTGGGATAAGCGTTTTTCTGAACATCCCCAAAAGTATAAGTTACTGGGGGGAGCAACCCTCAGTGCGGTCATTTTGAGTCTGGGTTTTCCGACGATTCCACTTACTTTTTTGATGTTTGTTGGCTTTGTGCCTTTGCTTTGGGTGGAACAGCAGTTGTCACAGCTGCGAGAAGGACCTTCGAAGTGGGAAGTGTTTAAATACAGTTATCATTGCTTTATTTTGTGGAACATCTTGACGACCTATTGGGTCATCAACACCTCTTTTGCTCCGGGCTTTGTGGCGCTAACGGCCAATTCTTTGTTGATGAGTATTCCCTTTGTTCTTTTTCACCAAACCAAAAAGATCCTCAATACCAAGATGGCTTGGTTAGGTTTTCTGTCCTATTGGATGGCTTTTGAATATTTACATCTGCGTTGGGAGATTAGTTGGCCCTGGCTGACCCTGGGCAATAGTTTTGCTCAGTATCCCTCCTGGGTGCAGTGGTATGAATACACGGGAGTTTTTGGCGGAAGCCTATGGATTCTAGCGGTGAATGTACTCCTTTTTCAGCTTTGGGAAAAATACCAGAAGCAGGAACATCTCGCCCTTTTGCAATGGCTCAAGCCGATCGCATTACTTTTGGTACCGATTGCTATTTCAATGGTTCTCTACCTGCGCTATGAAGATCGTGGACTGCAGTCTGAAGTCGTTGTGGTACAGCCCAATTTTGAACCTCACTATGTCAAGTTTAGTACTCGTGAGCGTGATGTGGTAGCGCAATTTATTGAATTGAGTCGTTCTCAACTGACAGACAGT
>JBCCSR010000392.1:0-5578 GCA_039199865.1 Bacteroidota bacterium | reverse complement strand
TTGAATACTTAGTTGAAGATGCTTATTTGGATAAAGATGAGTTCTTAGATAAAAAACAGGTTTTCCGTTGGATTCATCCCACTGATCAGTCCTTTGATGATGCCAAAATGCGTCAAACCATCTATTTTTTCATGAAAAGTCTGGAAGAGTTCCTCATCTTCCAAGAGCTCCACCAGGATGAACTCCAAGCCAAAATCGCCTTGGCTCGAGTCTTCCGAAAAAGGAAATTAGACAAATCCTTTCAAAAAAACCTCCGGATTGCTCAACAGCTACAGATCAAACAGGACCATAGAAATGGTCAATTTCTACAAAGCAATTACCTATTGGAGCAAGAGATCTATACTTACCTCAGCACGATCAAGAGAAAAGACTTAAATATCCAACAGGTTTCTGATGCACTCGACGTGACCTTCATTGCCGACAAACTTCGCCAAAGTTGTTTGATGCTGGCTTATCAGACCGTTTATAAAACTGAATATCAACTTGGATTACAAAACGAGGTACTCAATTTTGTTGAAGGCAATAAGACATTACTAGACAATTCGGCCATTGCCATTTACTACTATGGCTATAAAACCATTACGGATAAAACCAATGAATCGCATTTTAGACATTTGAAAAAAGAGATGATGGCCAACAGTCTCCTCTTTCCCCAAGCAGAACTTCGGGATATTTATTTAATGGCCATCAACTATTGTATCGGAAGAATGAATGCTGGTATGGACTACTTTATACGAGAAGCCTTCGAATTATATCGAGAAGGATTTGAGAAAAAGATATTTCTTGACAATAATACCGTGTCGAGATGGACTTTCCAAAATACCGTTGTCAATGCCTTAAAGTTGAAAGAGTTTACCTGGGCTCAAAATTTCATTGTTCAATACCAGGGGTACTTGGAGAACAAGTACCGAGAAAGCTTTGTCAATTACACCCTAGCTTTAGTTTTTTACGAACAAAAAAATTTCAATGCCGCGATGGTCCATTTACTTCAAAGCGAGCACAATGACATCATCATCAATTTAAGAGCCAAAAATATGCTATTGAAAATTTATTTTCAACAAGGAGAGCACAACGCACTTGAGTCTTTGCTAGAAAGTATGCGCAACTACCTCGTCCGTAAAAAAGTCATGGGCTATCACAAATCCAATTTTAAAAACATCATTCGCCTCACCAAAAAGTTGATCAAAACCAACCCCTACAGCAGCAGCCAGAAGGCCAAACTCAAACAGGAGATTGAGTTGGCCAACCCGCTTACCGGAGATGAAAGAACTTGGTTTTTGAAGCAATTGGAGGTCTTGAAATAATCAATATACCCATTTACTGGACCACAATCTTGCCTCTGCCCATCGTTCTGTTGTTTTCATCTATTTCATAGAAGTATATTCCTGGTGTCAAGCCCTTGCTGAGCAATTGAAACTGGCGGCCACTAAAAGATTCTACTCTCAATAATTGCCCACTCAAATCAAATAGTCGAAACTGTCCTGCCACTACGGGTTCACCTTCCCAGGTCAGCCAAGTATGCGTCCGGAAGGGATTCGGGGCCACTTGTATGGCTCGGCCGGCCTCCGGGCTACTGGTCGACACAATGGTCGCAATATAGTCTTCACCGATGGTGTGGAGCGTTTCGTTGGTGATGATGGGCAAATTGAAATCAAAATAGATGCCCGCTTTATTGTAAATCTGAGTTCCCAGTGGATTGTCCGGTTGCTGAGCAATCCTAAATTTGACAAAGCCATGAGAAGCCACTTCATTGATATTGCTATCCGGCAACATGATATTTTCAAATATAAATTGTAAGGCGCCATCTTCGATCAACAGCTCATAGGGATGGCTACTAGCCCCCGGACGGATAGAGGCAATGTCCAGTGCCGGATCAATTTCATCCACTATTCGAACGGTAAAAGCCGTATCTGTCCCGGTGTTCTGAAAGCGGATTTTGTATTCGATATCGGTGTTGGCTTCAATGAAAAATTCGTCACCGTATCCTCTTGGAAAACCGGCCTTATCATTGGGATCGTAGGAACCAATGTTTTGCTGACAGTCTATCGAAACAAAGGGATCATTATCATTTTCCGGATAGTTGATCAAAAAGCCTAAACTAAAATTAGTTGACGATTCTGGGGTACATCCTTCAATGCCGATGCTCGGAAAATTTTCTCCGGGGTGCCCTGTAATGGGAACCACCTCTAGTCGATAAGTACTCCCGTTAGCGGGGAAACTGATGGTCGTCGACCCTCCGCTCACTAAAGCAACTTCGGTATCCTGGTACATGATAATATCGTCCTCGATCACGATGTAGTGCAGTTCTTCACTCATATCCCCTGCGCCAACATTGGTAATGGTAAATTCGACCATTTCATCAATGCAGTTGGCATCCAATTCAATACTTGCGCCCGACCAATTGGGGTTTAGCGGCAAACAGAGTGAATCCGGATAGATGTGGGCTTCCACACAATGGGTTTGCCCCAAAACCGTTGAATCGCAATCTACCGTTACGTCAATGCTAAATGAGCCACAACTGCCAACGGGCAGATCTTCCACTTCAAAAAGGTACAGTCCATCAACTATTTCGAAAGGCTCAGAGGTCCCATTGACGATGAGATAGGGATCGAGGTCCACCTCAATGTAGGGAGCGATTGCGGGCTCTGTTCCCCAGTTGCAATATTCTACCACATACCTATTTTCAAAACAGCGCCTTAAAAAAGGGGTCGAAATATCCACTTCCAAATAGGGACAATCGATATTGGAAACCATCGGAAAATCGATGTTTAGGGTATCGTATTCCGATAGCGAAAAATTAATTTCCTCCTGACAACTTTCCCAATAGGGTCCTTTAAGAATCAAGCGGATGTCATAATCCCCTGATGCCAAGCCGAAAGAATAATTTCCTTCGATATCCGTGATGGCATAAGACGTTTCCTCTCCCTCCACCTCAACGATCCACTCTCCCAATCCATCCTCACCAAAATCTTTGGAACAGTTGGCATTCAAATCGTGAAAGACATTTCCGGTCACGAGATTCGAATAAATGTTGCCAAGCCCATCCATTTTGGTCAAAAACAAATCGAAATTAACTCGACCACCAATGAGCAATTCCCCCGTAGCATCGATACTTAAGATACCACCAGCGATGGCATTCGCCGAAAAGTCTAAATAATCGCGTATCCAGTTGATGTCGCCGTCGCTGTTGAGTTGGATCAAACCATAATCAATCCATTGGTTACTAATCGTAATGCTTCTGAAAATGGCTCTCGTTGCGATGATATCGCCATTCTCTAGCTCCAACAATTCATAGCCATGATACGCTTTGGTCAAATTCAATTGTAAAGAAGCAAAAGGAATTTCTGTCTCTTCAATCACTCTTTCCCAGAGAAGCTCCCCATTGGCATCGTATTTAAGCACGGATTGAGTGATCGTTTGCTGTCCTTCCTGTCTTACTCCAATAACCAAGAAACCACCCTCACTGGTTATGGCCACCGTTCTCACCTGTTCGAAATCGTCATTGATATCGGCAACCAAGGCTTTGGTCCATACAATTTCTCCCATAGCATCTACTTTTCTTAGCGCCATTTGTCCCGACAAGACATCAGATGAACTTCCACAAAAAACAAAGCCTCCATCATCGGTTGCGACCAAGTGTGTTCCCGTCGTGTATGCATAGGCAAATCCGGGGTAAGATTGTCGCCAAACTTCGGCACCAAACTTATCTGTTTTGTAGAGATGCAACTGTCCACTTCCAGTTGCACTTACGACCAACTCCTCATTGGGCAACTCAAGAATGGTCAGCGGACTATAATTGTTGGTGTTGTCAAAGCCTTTGGTCCAAGCCAAAAACCCTTGTGGGTTAATCTTTGTAATAAATAAACCATTGCCCTGTGAGACGGCCGTCACGTAAGCATCATCTGACGTTCGAGTGATTACCTCGGCCTCGTTGTCCTGTGTCCACAACTCATTGCCCAATGCATCGGTGCGCACCATGGCATCTTCTGCCCCAATAATATAGCCACCATCGTGTGCTTCAATCAAATACCTAAACCCGCCATTAGGGGTTTCATAAACTTGTTCCCAACCCTGGGCACTCAATTGTACCAACATCCAAAATGTAAATAGTAAAGTCGTCCAAAGTTTCATATTCTTCTATTTTAGGAGTGCGTATAAATGCCATTTTTTATTGATGATCTAAAAATGAGATAAAATATAGGTTTTGACAAAGACAAAAAAAGGCAATTGTCCTCTATTTATTGATTTGAAAAATAGTTAACTTACTATTGATCAGTAATAATTATTATTTTTTGTCTTTCACATTTGAATAAAAATAATTTAATATGCAGCAAAATAGGCTCATTACGTTACTCAATGCGCTATCTAAGAAGGAAATTAGGGAGGCGGGGAAGTTTGTGAGAAGTCCTTTTCACAATTCAAGAGAAGATGTGATTCGTTTATTTGACTATTTGTCGGAATGCTTGTTTGTGTTGAAATTGGTTCCAGACAAAAAGCAGATATTCAAGCGAGTGTACCCCGGAGAAAGCTACAATGACCATCGAGTAAGGGTCATTATGAGTTTCTTATTTCAATGTCTGGAACGCTTTATTTTGTTGCAAACTTTTCTGGCAGACGAGGTCAAAGTCAAGCTCCAATTGGCGGAAGAGTATCGAACGCGCCAACTGCCCAATCATTTTCAGCGAACCATTAAATCACTCAAAAAACGACAAACGGAAAGTCCCATACGCAATGCGGATTATTATCACGACCACGTTCAGGTGCAACTAGAAACCTATTACTTTAGCTCCAACAATCAAAGAACCGGTGAATATCACTTACAAGAAATTTCGGACAATATTGATCTTGCTTTTCTGACCCTAAAACTCAAACAAACTTGCTTTAGCATTGCCCACCAAAATATGTTCAACAAGGAATACCATTTCGGATTACTTTCCGAAATGCTTCAGTACATTCAACAAAAACAATTTTTGCAAATTCCGGCCATTAGTGTTTATTATCATTGTTATCATGCACTCACCCATCCAGAAGAAGATCAGCATTATTTTCAATTGAAGGAAGCCCTGCTCAAATACGCTCACCACTTCCCCTCCACCGAAATTCGCGATCTATTTTTATTGACCATCAACTATTGTATTCGACGAATGAATGCAGGCATCCAGCGCTTTGAACAAGAGGTTTTGGATTGGTACCAAATCGGCCTACAAGAAGAGCATTTGATGAACAATGGCCATCTTTCTAGATTTACCTATCGCAACATCACTACCATGGGACTCATCATTCAAGATTATCAGTGGGTCGAAAATTTTATCCACGAGTACAAAGACCGTTTGGAAAAACAATACCGAGAAAGCGCATATGGCTTTAATCTAGCCAGGTTGGCTTACGCAAAAAAGGATTATTCGACGGCATTACAATTGCTACAACAATCCGCGCATAAGGACTTATTACTTAACCTTGGGGCCAAAACACTGGCCCTAAAAATTTACTACGAACTGGAGGAATACAACTTACTGGACTCTCACCTAGATGCCATGACCAACTTTATTCGTCGAAAAAAAATTATTGGCTATCATCG
>JBCCSR010000391.1:0-5589 GCA_039199865.1 Bacteroidota bacterium | reverse complement strand
CACAACCACTTGGGGCAATTGGCGATCGATTGTCGCTTTGATGGCTTATGGAGCCATTGGTGGATTGGCCTTGTGGGGAATGAAAAAAAAGACTTTGTGGGCTTACGGACTGCTCTTTTTTCTCCTTACTTTTTCCATCTACACCAATTTGTTGATTACCATTGGTTCTTCTTATGGCGAACGCTTCGTCTACATGGCAAGTCTCGGTTTTTGCATCGCCATGCTTAGCCTTTTGGTCTTGGCATTTCCTTTTAAAGCAGAACATCGGGATCTTACATTCTCTAACGTTCTAAAAAACAACTTGGTCTTGACCGGGCTGATTGGAGCAATCGTTTTGTTATACAGTTTTAAAACGGTAACTAGAAATGGAGATTGGTATGACAGTTATGCACTTTATGCCGCCGACATTAAAAAGGTGCCCAATAGTGCGAAACTGAATTATCATCTAGGATTAGAGGAGGTTAAACGGGGATTGGACCTCAAAGAAGATCAGCAACAAATGAGAAGTTGGTTGGATCGGGGATTGAAGCATTTTCAAAAAGCAGTAGAATTGTATCCAAAATATGGAGATGCCCACGCACAAATCGGTCTCTCCCTTTTCCGGCGGGGACATCTAGATCCAGCGCTGCAAAGTTATCAAACAGCACTCCAATACATTCCCAACGATGCTAAAGTATACAGCAATATGGGGATCATTTATTTTCAAAAGCAAAATCTCCAGAAAGCGGAGGAAGTATATGCCAAAGCAGTACAACTAGATCCACGTTATGTCGATGCCAGAAGAAACTTAGGCAGTGTTTATGCTCAAACGGGGCGCTACGATCAAGCCATCGAACAATTTAAAAAAGCCATCGAGTACGAACCCAAGCAAGCCATCCTCCATTTTTATACGGCTTCTGCTTATCGAGATAAAGGAGATCCTGCGAGTGCCAAACCCTATTTTGATCGGGCGTATCAATTGAATCCAGCATTAAGAAATCAACGTTAAAAAAAGAGCGATGCCCCCTAGCAGGACATCGCCCGTTTTATTGATTGCCCATTGTCTTAGCGGACAATGACAAATCTTTCAAGGTGTGTTTCTTGGCCATCATTTATTTCCAGAAGGTAAGTCCCTTCTACTAGATGTCCTAAGTTCAGCTGATATTCATTTTGACCTTTGGTAAGGTCCAATCGGTGTACTTCAATCACTTTCCCAAATACACCCAAAATCCTCAAATCGCCCGAAATGCTTGCTTGGCCCTCAAATTGTACGGTAAATTGACCGTTAGACGGGTTGGGGAAGAGGTGAATGGTTTTAGCAAATTCAGCACGGTATTCTGCTACTGCTGCTTGGGAACTGAGCACATTCGAGTCGGTGAATGTCTTGGTGGTCGCTGCCCCCAAGCTAATGGCATCAATGGCCATATCACCTCTCCAGGTGGTTCCGGTGGTTCCGATAAAACGGAATTGAACAGCACCACCCACATAAGCACCTAGACTGACATTGGCAGTCAACCAAGCATTGCCTTGGTTTCCAGTAGCCGACCAAACAGAAGACCAGCTTGCACCATTGTCATTACTCGCTTCAAGATTGAGGTTCCCCATGTTGGAGGCGCCATACAGGTGGTATCGGAAAGAAAGCGTGGCGCTACTTTCTCCCGAAAGATCAAAGCAAGGGCTATTGAAAATGGCTGTTCTATTGGGATAGTTGGGATTTGAAGACTCGGTATAGACGTAGAAGCTACCGGCGAAGGCACTACTTGGTCCCGTATTGTTAGATGGCGTATTGCCCGAGCGGCGAGACCAGTTGAAATCATCTCCGCTGCCTTGCGTCCAGCTACCGAGGCCACTTTCAAAACCCTCTGTGTAAGGGAAACTGCTAATGCCTCCACTACAACCGCTCGTAGCACCAATGTTAACCGTGTAATCCTCTACTTCTCCATAAGTGAAGGTTTCACATGCAGAAGGAATGCCGTTGTATTTCATGGAAACTCTCATACGAGTTGCACCATCAGTTGCACTTGTAGGTACGGTAAAGGAACCACTTACCGGAGTGGTATTTGTGGGCGAACGGGTGTAGACTTGCTCTCCTACATCAGTGAAATCTCCATCTTGGTTGTAATCAATCCATACGGCATATCCCTCATTGTAGATGGTTCCTGTCCAGATCGGCGTAATGCTAATGGTATTGGCTACTCCTTTGGTCAAGTCGGTAGAAAGATTGGTGAAGTCCGCATAGCCACCTGCTGAGGCACCGGAGGGATTATTGATGCTGCCCAAAGTAACATTACCAATGTACTCATCACTAAGATTATTACCATTAGAATTACAATAAGTAGTTTGCGCAGGTGCAGTGGTAAAAGTAATGGAACTACTGTAAGCAGCATTTAGAGTCGCACAATTGGAACGGACTTGTACCTCATAGGTCGTTGAGGCCGTTAGTCCACTAAAATTAGCGGATGTACTTGCAGTGTTAGACGTTGTCCAAGAAGAAGTACCCGTAGCTCGGTAACGAATGGAGTAACTCACCGCACCTGCTACCGCATTCCAATCCGCACTGGCTGAATTACTCGTTACATTGGCAGTTGCTAAGCCAGTTGGGGTATCACACACGGCTGTAGCGATAACGTTGACGGTGTAATCTTCTACTTCCCCGTAAGTAAAGGTTTCACAAGGAGTAGGGATACTAGTGTATTTCATGGAAACTCTCATACGAGTTGCACCATCAGTTGCACTTGTCGGTACGGTAAAAGAACCACTTACTGGAGTGGTATTGGTAGGAGAACGACTGTAGACTTGCTCTCCGGCATCGGTAAAATCTCCATCCTGATTGTAATCGATCCATACAGCGTACCCTTCATTATAGATGGTTCCCGTCCAGGTTGGGGTGATGCTGATGGTATTGGCTACTCCTTTATTCAAGTCAGTAGAGAGGTTGGTGAAATCCGCATAACCACCTGCCGAGGCACCGGAGGGGTTATTGATGCTGCCTAAGGTAACGTTGCTGATGTATTCGTCGGTCAGGTTATTGCCATTGGAGCTACAGTAATTGATTTGAACTTGAGTCGTAGTAAAATTGACAGAGCTACTGTAGTTAGACGTACTGTTGTCTGGGCAGACACTTCTCACTTGTGCCTCATAAGCGGTGGAGGCGGTCAAGCCGCTCAAGGCAACAGAAGTCCCGTTGACCGTTTGCGTGGTCCAAGAACCAGTACCCGTTGGACGGTATCGAATCGTATAATTGGCTGCACCGCTGACGGCACTCCAGCTCAATGTTGCCGTATTGGATCCTACGCTACTTGCACTCAACCCACTTGGTATAGTTGCAGAACAAACTATTGCGCCACTGATGGTAAAATTGCTATTAGAAATATCAAAGAAAATGTTGTTGGCGGCTTCTACTTTAATTCGGTTGGCAGTACCTGCATTATTGGGTACTGTAATCACTTGTGATCCATCATTACTGGTATTGGCGGCCAAGGTGATGGGGAAAGTGCTTCCACTATCTATTGACAACAAAATATTTACTGTTCCGGTATTGATTGGAGCACCACTAGTTCCGGCCACGGACCAAGTAACGGTCTGGCTAGATCCCGCCGACCAATTGACGTTCGTGTTTGGACTATTGACTACAAATGGCCCCGTAGATCCGTTGACCGTCACTACCATATCATCACTGTTATTGGCTGCACCCCCAGCGACATTATCTCTAACGGTTAATCTAAAGTTCAGGGTTCTGCTAACATTGGGAATTACCTCCCAAGTGGTAGCGGTATTGCCTGCCAAGATTGTTGAAAGTTGCGGGAAGGTACGATCCGGTGAAGTGGTAGGAATCAGTGAACGGAAAGCGACTCCTGAAGTTGCTGTTGCGCTAGGGTAGGTCGTAGATGCATTATTCTCATCGATTTGCTCCCAACAATAGGTCAGTGCATCCCCATCAGCATCCGAACCAGATCCGCTAAGGGTAAATGGAGTCCCTCTAGGAATGGTATAATTGGCGCCTGCATTGGCAGTGGGAACTGCATTTCCAGTGCTGGTATTGATCTGACAGGAGGTGGTTTTTGCATAATCCGTAATTTGCTCAATTGAGATGGCGTGAAAATAAGGATCACTGTTGGGCTGAACGTCGGTAGCCCCCGTAATTCCAGCATAGCCCATGATGGTAGAACCAGATCCAGGCTCCATTTGCACATTCGTTCCTTCATTTCCTCCGAAAGTCCAAGTATGATTTCCTCCAAATTGATGTCCCATTTCGTGAGCAACGTAATCCACATCAAATGGGTCGCCCTCCGGGGTTGTTCGAGAAGTAAATGCGCTTCCTTTTTGTCCATTTACGCAGACACAGCCAATACAGCCCGCATTACCATTGTTGCCGCCACGTGCGAAAAGGTGCCCGATATCATAATTGGCTTCTCCAATGACACTAGTTAGGGTATTCTGTAACTGGGCGTTCCACCCTCCGGAGCTGTTGCCGTAAGGGTCACTGCTTGAGTTGGTGTAGATGACAGCAGTTGTGTTGCTGATCAAGGTCATGGTGATGTTAAAGTCGTTTTCAAAAATGCCATTGACTCGTGTCATTGTAGTGTTAATAGCTGCCAGCGCTTGGGCCACAGTTCCACCAAAATAAGCGGTGTATTCACCGTTGGTAGAAACGACGAGTCGATAATTTCTTAAAATACCGTCATCGGCATTTTCTGCTACCGGACCATCATCATTAATTTTTTTGTGCGCTTCGTGCTTCAGGGTACATTCAAAGTCAGATTCTGCTTCGTTTCGGTCTTGACGATTGTAAACCATGTAGTGACTCAAATCAGTAGAGTAGGGCTCGATAAATTCGTATCCTTTGTCTGGTGAAATTAACATTGCTTTTACTCCTAGCGGAGAAACGCTAAATCGGATGAGGTCCGTTGGGTGTTCGATTCCCTGTCCAGCGTAGGATTTGATGTCGGGATACTGGGTAGACAATACTTCATCTAAAACAGGTGCTTCAATCACTTTGAATCGTTGTAGTGTACCATCGGCCATGGGAAAAGTAATCTCCTTTTCCAAACCGAAATAGTTGCTCGTCCGTAGCGGAGCGTCCAGTAGTGCTTTTTGGAAAGCATCAGTGTCTAGCTCGTAGACCTTGAAACTTTTGGGTGTAGATTGTTCGCTCAGCCTTTTTTCCGCTACTGTATTGGGCGTCCGGGCTTGCCAATAATCTTGGGCACCGATGGCCAGGGCGGAGAGCGCCAGGCCAAAAGTCATTAAAAACTTTTTCATTAAGAATAAAATTTTGTGTGGTTTAATAAATAATAAAAATGGAGTTAGCAGTCTGAGTCTTTGCGCAAACAAAGATCAGTCAAAGAAATTCAATAGGGAGTAGTGGTATACGGTCTAAACAGCAATGAAACGAAACAAATGTATGAAAATATTAATCTAATCAAAAATTATCCAGACCTATTTTAGGCAGCAATTTGTTGGGAGAATACTCTGTTTCGCCTCATCCCATTTGTTTTACTGAAGAAAGGATAAGGTTTGATATGCAGACTTAGTCGCTGAAAAGGAGTGGTTAATGATAGTGATTTATGGTGATTAATCCTTCTCCTCGCCCTAATCATAGTGTTCTTT
>JBCCSR010000390.1:0-5602 GCA_039199865.1 Bacteroidota bacterium | reverse complement strand
TTCCAATAAAGGGAGTCAGGATTTTCAGTTTAGTTGTCAGGACGAGGGAATGCCCCTGTATGAAAAGGTGATGCGTCGAGCACAAGAATGGGGAAGTCCCGAAAACTTGATGTACGTCATAGGAGCCACACATCCCGAAAAATTTGCGGAGATTCGTGCCATTGCTCCGGATCATTTCCTGCTGGTTCCGGGAATTGGTGCGCAAGGAGGCAGCTTACAGGGGGTATCGAATTTTGGTCTCAACGATTTGACTGGATTATTGGTCAACTCCTCGCGAGGAATTATTTTTGCCGGAGAAGGAGAAAATTTTGCGGAAGCCGCCAGAACTGCTGCCACAAAGGTCCAACAGGACATGAAACAAATCCTTGAGAAAGTGGGAACTGTAGGTCCCGGATAGTCACAGCAAGGTCAAATCTCGATTTTTACTTTAAATTTCTTATTGGGAAAAGTTGGAATCTTACGAGGATAAGATGGAGGAGCGGTTTTAGAGAAAACTGCAGATAAGGTGTTGGACACCTGATAGAGATGCGCATGGAACGCCTTGGGAGTACCGTCTAAAATTGCTGCCATCACCTCGTAGCGAACTTTTTCTGGATTGTAGGCATAGTCGTGCCAAACGACGATGCTCTCGTCGTGGACCAGATGCTGAAAGACTTGCTGGGTATCGTTCAACACATAGTCATAGTGATGGTCTCCATCGATGAAGATCACATCGAAGGGACCGATTTTCGAAAAGTCAAAAGTCATTGAATCACCATAAAGATGGCTGACGTTGGGTAAGTCTTTTGAGAAATAGGCCAATAGGTCGATTTGTGCTTCGCTCACTCCACGTTTTCGAAGCTCCTCCGCAGATAGGTCTAAGGCAACACAACTGTGGGCACATTCCGCTACATTGGCAATGCTTTCCCCTCGCCAGGTACCAATTTCGAAGTAACGGCAGTCATCAAACTTTTTACACAAGCCTTTCAGTAAAGCCAGGTCAGTGGGCAAAGAACCACCGTCGAGAAAGGCGAAAGTGTGCAAACTTTCGGCAAAACCGGGCAGTAAATCGTCGATGGCAACAACGGGTAAGCCATTACTCATTTGGTACTGTCGACTTACTTGTTGTTGCCAGACGCTGTTGTCATTGAGTACATGATTGAGCAACCAGGGGTTGCGGAGGATTTGGCCGATGGCCTTCATACTTTTCCCAATTTTTTTGATCATACTCAATGGCGATTTGAACCAAGCTAAATGATTGCTGAATTTCTACATCTTAATTTTTCAGCAATCTTTCCACAAAGGTATCACTTTCTGTTGATACGTAAAGAAAATAAACTCCCCTGGGAAGTGCAGAAAGGTCATAGCTTCCTTCTGTCGTTCTACTCAGTGGGGTCAATTGTCCTAGGTTATCGTACAACCTCAACTCAGTGATTGAACTTGTAGTTTGAATATAAAATTGATCGTCTACGGGATTGGGATAAATGGATATTTCGGGCATACTGTGATTTTCCAAACCAATTACAGGAGAATACTCGAAGTTACCGGAGCGATCCACTTGTTTCAAACGATAATAATTGAGGCCCGTTTTAGGATGATGATAAGTGAAGGCATAGCTTTGTATATCGTCAGCATAGCCAACACTTTGAACAGTCCCTACTTCCTGGAAAGCGAGGCCATCCAAGGAATGTTCTATCGAAAAATAATCACTTCCAGTTTCGCTAGCTGTTCGCCAATGGAGTTGATGAACTCTGTCGATGTTTTTTCCGTAAAAATCCAATAACTCCACGGGAAGGGCGATGAGACATTGATTTTCCAGAGTGGCTCTACTGTTGCAAGGAAATAGATTCCCATCAATGATGGCTGGATTCGATGGGTCGTCCAGATAACTACAAATGCTCATCACATCGCACAAGGCCAGTTGTGGAGAATGGGTAATAACTAGATTGCTAATGCTACTTGGTGAGATATTGTCCAAACCCGATAAAGTGCTGAGAGCGGGAAGACTATCCAAGAGTATTGGACCATTGATTTGGCTGAGATTTGCCAGTGCTTGCATACTCGACAAAAGAATATTGTCATTAAAATACAATGATCCGCCAATAGATTGTAATTGCTGGAGCCCTACCAAACTTTCGATGTTGGGGCAGTATTCGATACCTAGGAACCCACCCAAAGATTCCAGTTTGGATAAGGCACTGAGGTCTTCTATTTGTGGGTTGTTGGTCAAATAAAAATAGCCTCCAGTAGCTGCCAATTGTTGAAGTCCCTGCAAACGCTCTAGCGCTGCATTGTCAAAGATATAGGTATACTCTCCAATGTATTTTAATTGATCCAAACCACTACAATCCACTAGGTTTTGTTGTCCTGCCAGCCAAAAACCACCACCGATGGTATCCAACTGATCGAGTCCATCCAAATTGAGGAGTTGGTCATTATTGAAGATCCATAAATGACTCCCTAGTGTATCGAGCTGACCCAAACCTACAAGATCGACGAGTTGATCATTATTGTTGATGGCCAATAAACCATCGACTTTAGAAAGGGAGTCTAAACCCACCAGACTTGCTAATTTTTCATTATCGAATATCACAAAGTCACCACCCACGGAACGGAGGTTGAGTTGAGCCAGTTGGCTCATCGAATCGCAATTGACTAGGTTCAAATTCCTTCCCACCCGAAGCGCCGTATGTTCTAGACCACTTAAATCTTTTAATGCGGGATTGTTTTCAAAACGAAGATCCGTACGGACCTCTGCCAAGGAATTAAAGCCCTTGATTTCTGCTAATTGCTCATTTTCAATAAAGAGCAGAAAAGATGGAATGGAGGCAATTTGATTGAAAGTATTGATGCGGCTGAGGCTATCGTTTAGTTCGAAAGACAGAAAGTCTCCCATACAAGTCAGGTGATCAAAGGCAGAAATATCTGTCAGCTGATCATTATTATAGAACCGGATAAAGCCTTCTACGAAGTCTAGATTTCTTAAGCCATTGATATTTTTCAAAGCACTGTTTCCATCGATGAGCAAGCTACCTTTGATGGCAATGATATTGTCCAGACTATCAATGTTCTGGATATCGGTCCCCGCAATTCTAACATCTCCTTCGATATAATTACAAATGGGATAGTTGTTTTTGAAATTATCGATTTGACTTTGGGAGGAAAACACAATCCCAGTACTCAAGCAGGCTTGATAATTGATACTGGGATCGAGCTGACACAATCTGGGACTAATGTTGAGTGTGATGTATTTGGAATCGTTAAGGCCATAGCCGTCTGTTCCCATGGCAACGATTTGAACGGTTCCTGCAAAGTCTTGGGGGAGTGGGATGGAGAAATGGTGTTGATTAGAAAAAACGGAATCGAGCCCAAGCTCCGTTGCTGCTCCGATGCGATAAGCGATGATCATCCCCGCGACATCATTTGACCCTGCCAGTTCTACTGTCAAGGTATTTTTGGTGTTGACTGTTTGTCCGTCCATTAAATTGGGAAAATTGATGCTCAAATTGCTGCCATTCCCACTGTTTAGGGGCCCATTCGGACTACTGGACAAGTCAACAGGGGTAAAGCCACCGGCATTGAATAGAGGACCATCGGGAGAAGCACTCAACAAATTGGCCAGATGCTGGTCAATGAATGCTTCATTTTTGTGCAATCTGATGTGGCTGTAGTCAGCAGTATTGCCCGTCAGATCGGTTCTTGCATTACTTAGCCCGCCCGACTGGCTCAATACGCCGACTACTCCATCGTGATTTTCCGCAAGGAAGACATCATAACCGGCACAAACGATATCTGAAAGTGCAAACTCCGCAAATTCAAAAAATGTGTTGAGGGCGACTGAGAAAACACTGATGTTGTTGCTAGAAGGGGAAGTAAAGGCACAAGTGGCCCAATCTGAGGTAATGGCATGAACGGGAACACCAAATTCAGGGGCGGCATTTAGACTGATGATCTCTGGGCTACCGGTGCGTAGGCTTTGAATGGCTCTGTTGTTTTGAACGCCCTGTGGCATCATCATTAGGGCCAATTGGCTACCATAAACCCCCGATATGAATTCACTGGAAGCAATGGCAATGTCGGCAATTCTGGCTCCGGAGTGGGGCGTACCGATAGTGATTAATTTGTAGACTTTACTTTGCGGGCCCGTATAATTTTCCAAATAACTTCTTGCGACCAATCCCCCCATACTATGTCCTACAATATTGCCCTGATTGACAAAGACCAGATTGGAGCGCAAATTATTGATCAAAGCATTCATTTCGTTAAAGACCAGATCGACGATCTGTGGCGATTGAAAGGATTGGGTCGCATCATAACTTGGGGTAGCAATATAGTTGTTTGACCAACCTTGATTGAGCAACTCTGCTCTGGCTTCAGGCCAAGTGTCGCCACTGCTATAGAGCCCATGTAGTAGAACAACGGGCGGAGGGACGATATTCAGTTGAACGGTAATGGCTGGGGTACTGGGATTTGTGTCCGTGTAGTAATCGATAAAAATGGTGGTATTGGTATAGGCTTTTGGAGCTGTGTAATGGGTACGCAACTCATTGCCAAGGTCTACTTGTTCGATCAAGCCCATCGTAGTAGGATCTTGATTGTAATCTCTGATGGTCCAAATGCCTTGTTCGTGGGACAAGGATAAGCTGTGGGTGCCGTCGGCAACGACACTGAAAGGATAGGGAACCGGATTTTCATCAAGGGTGAGCAAGAAATTTTCCGAATTGTTTTCCAAAATATTTTGGTAAAGGCCAACTTGAACATTAGACGTAAGTCCACAGAAACTGGCAATGTCTTCGTAGGCACAGCCCACTGCATTGTTTTCTACGGTGAGCGTTCCACCATTGTTGATGATATCGCAAAAGGTATTGATTTCGCAATTGGAAAGGAACGGATTGTCCACTATAATGGCCTCATCGACCGATAAATTTTCCAAGCCCGCCAAACTGGTCAAAGAAGTATTTTCAATGACGACGTATCCATCGATTACATTCGCCAAGTTGGGACTACTCAAGGGTTCGAGGGACGTAATTCCTGCCCCACTGATTACCAGTAGGAAAGGAGGGTTATTGGGACAATTGCTAATGGTCGACCAAAAATTAGAGACCTCTCCCTGGGTATTGAGTTCAATGACCAGGCAGGGAATGGGAAACTGGCCATAGGCTAAATTTGTGCTTAAGCAAAACAATAAGGACAAGCAGAACAGACGTACATTTTTCATAGTATTCAAGTTTGTGTTTTAGATCGTCAATGAAATACTTTACAGGATTCGGATTTCCTAAAGTGACCACAAGGAGGGCTTCTTTTTTTGTTTCCAAAAAACAGCAAGTCCATTTTGCAAATGCAAATCATTGGATGACAATTGACTTTTAAAAGTCAATGGCCTCCCCATTCTTGTGGAAGTATTTATTTCGTATAGTCTGCTGTACTGCTTGATCAAAGCACTAAGACCTAGACTTTGTCAAGCAGCTGAAAGGAATCACTAAAAGCGTAGCATCTGTAAACCCTGTTTTCCGGATAAAAATTGACGAATAATACGTGCAACGTCTGGATTATGGGCATAGGGCTTGATCACTTCTTTTAGTGAATCGATATTGTTCATGTCATGATTGACTTCGGCGTAACC
>JBCCSR010000389.1:0-5609 GCA_039199865.1 Bacteroidota bacterium | reverse complement strand
GTAATTATTGCTAGGACTTATGCTGATAAAATGTCCTCCTTCCTTCACCATTTCCATACAATTCTTGAGGGCTCCCGGAAAATTAAATACGTGTTCGAGGGAGCCCCCATCTAGTACAACATCAAACTGTTGTTGGAGAGCGGCCTTGATGGGAAGATTCATATCGTGCAGCATACTTGCCTTCTCGTAGGGCGAGGCATCCATCGAATCTACTTGTTTTGCGCCAAGCAATTTGAAAAAGGACTCGGCAAAGCCCCCCGATTCTTCGAAGAGGGCATCGACATCAACCTGGGACATTCCAAAATGTTTGAGATTTTTTGCCATGGCCGTCCTACGCATGTACAAGCCCTGTCGACCAATCGTCAAGGTTCGCTCAAAAGAGATCCCTTGTTGTCGATTGCGGAGCAATAATTTCGTCGTATTGATATTTAATCCCATCCCTTACTTTTAGTCAATTCTTTATTCTTCGCAATTGACGATTAAACGATAATTCAAGCGGTTGCTCACTTCTCCATTTGAATTGGTGACCACTATTTCGTAGTCGACTGTTTGGAAGATGCCAGGCCAATCCATACAGGCCTCATCATCGATGATACAACAAGTGCCAGGAGACCGAAAGCTAACTTTTCCATCAATAAATGATACCTGCGAAATATTTAGACCATTATACAGTAGAAAACGATTGGTAAAATTGTTTCGCAAATCTATCACCTCAAGATCTAGGGTGTCCATATCTGTCGATGCTCCTGGCATACCAAATTCATTGATATAGTTAAAGCATACTCGACTTTCTTCCAAGATGTTGACGGGGTCTTGTCTTACGGTATCTTTGTCAACACTCAGTTGTTCTATTTGGGGGGGACCGACGACTACGGGGTCTTCCGGAATTTCCATATCGTTCCCACACGATTGAAAAAATAGCCAACCAATGCCCAGGGCCAGTAGAAAGTGATTAGAAAGAAGGTATTTCATACTTTTAGTATTTAATGTTGCTAGAAGAGTAAGGTGTTTTAGGTGCGGTGTCTTCTAGATGCTGCTGATCCTTTAATCATTGCTTCAACAATCTTTGTGAGTTTTTTATCTTTTTGATACAATTGCATTCGCTCGTGCAATTGATCAATGTTTTTTTGATAAATTCTTTGACTACAAACGGCCGTAATTTTTTCTCTTATTGCGGTGACGTCATCTTTATCTTTATCACCCATGATCCCCAATTCATGGTAAGCCACCCTAGCGGCACATCCGTTTTGATCTGATCGTTTTCCAGAATAGACCAACATGGGTACTTTGTAGTAAATGCATTCGTTGATGGTATGGATGCCGCCATGGTTGATCGATAAATGAGCCTTCGCCAGCACTTTTAGTTGCGGCACCCATGAAAAAGCATATACATTTTCGGGCAGGGCGGCAAAGCGTTCTTGCTGAAGCAAACCTCCCATTCCGATGATCAACACCCACTGCTTTTGCGCTCTGACTGCTTCGATGACTTTCTGCAAAAATTGTACATCTCCCGTTTTGAAAGTACTGACCGAACAATAGATAATGGTCCGTTCTTTTTCAATACCATCCTTCAAAATCTGCTCAATGCTTTGAATGACTTTTTGATCTTTCTTCTCCTTTCTTTGCGCATATACCATGGGGCCAACGTAGTGTAAATTGGGGCGAAGATCATGGGGAAACTCCATCTCCTTTGCTGTAATACTGATAACGGGCAGTTGACCATAAGTAAAAGGACCTGGCCAATAGTTTTCCCGAATGTAGTCAAGGGGAAAACCTACCTGTTGGGCATAAGTTTGTAAAACGGCTCGACGATTGGTACCCATACTGCGCCATTTCTTTTTTTGGAAAATCCACCAACGGTTTAAACGAATTTTTAGCCATGCCAATTGTAAACCCAGAGTACTTCCAGACCATCCTTGTCCCGGTAGGGTATCGTGCAACAGCGGTGGTAAGCCCGGACGTTTCCACAGGGAAAACCACTGACTCAGCAAAATCATGGGTTGCTGCATCGAATAGGCCGTCATGATGTACTCATGTAGCTCGACGTCGACGATGAGAAAATCAGGTGCTTCGCTACGCAATAAGTTGCGAAAATGCTCCATTTGTAGCGCTTCGATAGCCGCCGTTTTTCTCTGACCAGCTAGCCGATATTTCAACCACATCCTTTGTGCTTTGCCCCAAATTCCTTTGAACTGGGGGAGTGGTGGTGCAAGTGCTATCGCCATCGGCGGTAAGGGAAGGAAAGTAAATCCTTGCGCTTCCACTTTTTCTTGCACTGCTTTTGGGCTGGCGCAGCTAACGCGGTGTCCTGCGGCTTCCAACCTACTAACCATTTCGAAGCTGGCATTTAAAATGCCAGTCAGGCCACTGGTGATGCAAAGAATGTGTGCCATTACTAAGCGTCGGTTTGAGCGTCGTTCATATCGGCCAGTAGCGATTCAATGGTCTCTTCTACGTATTCAGCATAGGCCGCAATCGTGGGTCTCTGGAAAATCAAATTGAGTGGAAGATCTAGTTCCAAGGCTTCATTGATGCGAGCCGTTAATCGAATCGCGGTCAGTGAATGTCCACCCAAGTGAAGAAACTTATCGAATACACCAATGCGATCAATGTGTAATACTTCCGACCAAATGTCGGTCAGCATGGCCTCAATATCATTACGAGGCGCTACGTATTCTATGGCCAGTCGAGGACGTATGGCATCCGGTTTGGGAAGTGCCTCTCGATCTATTTTACCATTAGTGGTCAGTGGGAATGCTTCCAGACGAATGAACTGAGCTGGAATCATGTACTCGGGCAGCAAAGTCGATAAATGCTGACTTAAAGCACTTTCTTCAATGACGGCTTCACTGACATAATATGCTACCAATAATTTCTCTGAATGTTCCTCTTGAGCCTGATTGTAGCCAATTTCGTCGAGCATCCTTTGAACGGTTGGCTCGTCGATGAACTCATTGATCTCGTCCAAAGAAGCTTCTCTTGTTTTGTGTCCAATGCGGACATCCCAGCTGTAAGGAAAGGCATAGTTGCTGTATCCTTTTTCTTTTTTATGGACGTAAATGCCCGCTTGGTTGATCAAGCAGTTGGTAGAGCGTCCAGTATCTGTGGGGCGTGACCAAGGTAAGCGCTTATCCAAATAGACGTACATTTCTTCTAGACTGACGTCGGTGTAACGGTAGAAATCGAGAAAGCGTACTCTTTCAAAAACAGCATCGTCTTCAAAAATAGAAACGTCTAACAGTCTTTTTACCGCATCGTCTACCCGATGATAGGCTTTTCGGGCATTGAGAATGACATTGTCAATTTCATCGACATCAATTTTTTCGCTGTTGAATAATTCTTCAGTCAGGCGAGTTTCAAAGAACTGGCCTCTGGATAGCCCCGTGATGATAAAAGGAATATTTTTTTCCAGGGCAATTTTCATGCTCAAGGTGTAGATCGTCTTGAAACATCCATCGCAGACATTGCAATGTCTTTGGAGGCTATCCACAAAGATTTCATTCATGGCGGGCGTTTCACCAAAGATGTGATCAACACCCAATTCATTGGTGATTCGACGTACATTGGCCTTGGCCTGCTCGGAGATGTAACCATTATCCAGAGTAAAGGTCAAAACTTTCATTCCCATTTCTATAAGCTGCCCCAAGGCATAGCTACTGTCTTTCCCTCCACTTAACAACAAGAGGCAATCGTATTCTCCACGCTGTTTTTGACGGGCTTCTTCAAATAAAGCCATCAGGTCCGCTGGAGCTTTGAAGTATTTACTTACTTTTCTTTGATAACTTTCGAAGGAGTTACAAATATGACAGACCCCTTCTTCATCGAAACTTACACCCGGATAGTTGGAGGGCAAGCCGCATTTAGTACAGTTGTGTACTTCCTCTGTTTGCTGTTGGCGTTCGCGCAAGTCTACCACGCAGCTCTGTATTTGAGGGTATCGGCTCAAGGTTTCTTCAATTTCCCCCAGCTCAATCCGTCGACCTCTGATTTTGACCTGTTGATCTTTTCGACCATAATAGGTCAAGCCTCCTTCCAAGTTGAAGCCGACCAAATCGCCAGTCTGGTACATTTTTTCTGAAGGATGGAAAGGATTATTGGTAAATTTTTCCTGGCTCAGTGCTTCCTGTTGCCAATAGCCCTGGGCCAAATCAATGCCAGAGAGATACAGTTCTCCCGGGATACCGACGGGAACGGGATGAAGAAATTCATCGAGCACGTAGGCTTGCGTATTGGGAATGGGTAAGCCAATGGGAACCGAATTTTTGAGATGTACTTCGGGATCAAACAATTGAACAATGCAACCGACCGTTGCCTCGGTGGGACCGTATTCATTATAGATGCTAATTTGTCCACCAAAAGCCTGATGAATTTGTTGGGCCAAATTGGCTTTTAAATCTTCACCGCCAACCACCATGGTTTTGATGCGTGAATCTGCGAGGTCCATGCCTTTGAGCAAAGTCAAATGAGCGGGGGTCAGCTTGATAAAATCGACGAGATTGTCCTCGATGACTTTGAAAACCGCCAAGTCGGGCTCTCCCAACACTTCCTCATAAATCACCGTGGATCCTCCACTGACCAATGGAATAAACAAAGAAGTAACCGTCAAGTCAAAACCAATAGAACTAAACAAGGGAACTGCTGGCGCACCAAAAGCAGCGTATTTCTGACTTGCCCACTGAATGTAATGCGACAGCGAACGATGATTGATCATCACTCCTTTTGGTTTTCCGGTCGAACCGGAAGTATACATAATGTAAGCCAGTTGATCCGCTTGAGGGGTATGATCCAAATTATTGCTAGCCAAGGAAGCCCAAACCGAATGATCATCCAATAATAAAATCGGCGTTTGGACATCGGAAAGATTGGGCTTGAGCACATTGGTACTCAACAGTATTTTGGCCTCCGCATCTTCCAGAATTTCCTTCACTCTACCGCTCGGATAATTCGAAGGAATGGGAATATAGGTTGCTCCCAGTTTGAAAGCGGCGAGGATGCTCATCAATAGTTCTGGGGAGCGGGTCAAATGCAGCGCAACTCGATCTCTGGCCTGCACTCCGTGTGCTTGTAGATGTCGAGCCAACTGATTGGCTTTTTCATTGAGTACCTGATAGCTGATCTTTTGTTGACCAAATTGGAGTACGGTTGCATTGGCTTTTTGCGCAACTTGCCTTTCAAACAATTGGATGATCGACTGATAGTTGAAGTCGAAACTTTGCTGTTGATTGAATTGTACCGTCAATTCCTCTTGCTTTGTTTGGGTAAGCAAAGGAATGGCATTGATGGCTTGCGAACGATTTGCGATGAAGGCATCAAGTAAGGAGAGGAAATGGCCAGGTACTGAATCCCGAATAGGAGCGGGGAATACCGTTTCATTCAAATCAAAATACAATTGAATATTTCCCGAAGCATCAAAGTCATGGACCTGTAAACGCAAATGGTGTCCGGGGTCACAATGCTCTGGATGTATCCAGTTGGATTGCATGGGAATGCCATTGAAATCATCAAAAGAGGCATTGATATAATTGAGGACCGTATTGAATCCGCGACTCAAATCTGGATGACTACTCCCCGTTTGGGCATACCGCAAAAACTGATGGGCTTCATTGCGT
>JBCCSR010000388.1:0-5611 GCA_039199865.1 Bacteroidota bacterium | reverse complement strand
TAAAAAATTGGGACGCCAATCTTTTTTGCCCATTCTGCTTGAGTACGTGCAAAGTATCTTCGCTGCTCAAAGCCAATAGATAATCATTGCCCAAATACTGAAAATGCTGAATCGGTTCAGACAATGGACCAAGCCCAGATTTGGGATTCCAATATTCCAGGGGTTCTCCGTTGATTTGAAAAGCATAAGCATGCTGATTGTGTGTGGCCAGAAAATAACGGTATTCCTTGCGATGCGTAAAGTCTGCCAACAGGAGTCCATTACTGGCTTTGGGTCTTAACTCAACGGGATAATGTGCTTGATCTCGACCTTGCTTATCGATGAGATAAACTTTATTTTCCGTATTAAAAAAGAGAGAATTTTGCCCGTTCAAAAAATAATCTACCTCGTGAATGTCAGATAGGATGGGAGCTTGTAAATCTTTTCTCCACAATATACTACCATTTCGATCCAATAAATAAAGCCGATGCGCTTGATCCTGAACCAGGATTTGTAAAGTCCCTTTTGAAGGGTGTTGGATCAGTTGGGCTTGATTCGCTACAATACCGTCCAGTTGAGTTTTCCAAATTAGGCTGGTGGGCTCTTGAGTATGATCATCATTTAATGCGTAAGTTCCTACCATCCGAATTTGTCCGGTGGCAGCATGGTAAGTTCCAGATAGATACAACCGTCCATCCATGTTGGCCAATGCAGTAAAATCCTGACGATGCTCCGCTCTCAACATTGGCTGGATCCCAGGATACCATCTCTTGGGTTCTAGATAAATTGAAAACAACGGTGTACTACTTTCCTGAACCTCATCCAATTGAATTGTTTTTCTTTTAACCAAAGTCTGTCCAATAAGATATTGATCAAGAAATACTTTAAGAGCGGTCAGAGAATGGCTAAAGCACCACCCTTCTTTGAGTCGTACACAATAGGGATTTTCACCGGGAGACAAAGCCAAAGCAAGAGGATGATCCTCAGTATTGGCCAACATGATTTGCTGGATCGTAAACAATTGATAGTCCAAAGTTTGCAACGCTCCAAACTCCGCGATGAACGCATCAAGGTCGTCATTGGTTGCCCAATCCCTTTTACCCGGTAAAAACAAAAGTTGTTCATCAGCCCAACTTTCACCTAATGTTTCTAACCGAATAAAGACGGATGCACCCGTCCACCAGGGAGCAATAAATTTTTGGAAAACTTGCTTTGCTGCCGGATTTTGGTGCGAAAATAATAGTCCAGTTGACTTTTTAATAGCAAAAAAAGAAGCTGTATTGGCTGGTAGAATGGCTGATAAAAAAGATTCTGCTGTTTGGCCCAAAGAAAGGGGCTGAGTAGAAAAAGGCATTGCCCCCTGAATACGGACCTCCTGCTGCTCAACATTCAAATCAAAAACAGACCAGGTTTGCATCTCTGCCAAAGTTGATAACCAATTGCTTTGGTGGATCAACCAGGAATTGTAATAATTGGGAAAGTTAGGCCAATAAATATATAAGCTGGCGTCACTTTCGGAAGTTCGAGCTCTAATGTTCTGATAATTTTTGGTTCGGCATAAACGCTCCCCCGCATCTTCGTACTGATGGATTGCAGATTCAATTAGATAAGCCTGAGGAGCAACCAAAAGTAAATTTTCGAGTAAACAATAGGACAACTGAGCCTTGTTGGTTGAAATAGAAAAGATTTGTTGTTGCTTATAAACGGAGCTAGCAGGTGCAATTGAGTGAGCCAAAATCGTCTGCTTTAAGATTGGATCATTGCTCAGATCAAAAATAAAGAAGGGAGCCACTTTTCCCGCTCCCAGGTTTTGTAAAGTCAAAAAGACCGGAATTCTCATGGCTCTTTCCTGATCGCTGAGATGCGAAAAATAATTACTCACCTGAACCTGTAAACGCTGACTCTTTTCAATAATGGGAAAGTCACTGACTGTACGGAGAAAGATCGGTGATTGGATCAGCTTTTTCAATTTTTCAAGCGAGGCAAATTCCAAGATAAATGCGGTCTGATGATCAATTACCGAAAAGGGATCCAATTTTTTTTCCAAAGAACAGCTCTCCAGAAGGAGAATAGAAAAGATTAAAAAAAATCCTGTACGCAAAAATTGATTCAGATTGCCTAATTTGTCCATCGAAACCAAGATGCAAAAAAATGACTAAAAAGTTGATTCAATTGGCCAGTTTAATGGCCCTTTTAGCTGTTGTTCTCGGTGCTTTTGGAGCACATGGATTGAAGGCGCTCATTACCCCAGAAAAGATTCAAGTTTTTGAAGTTGGCGTACGCTACCATTTCTACCATAGTCTTGCCATTGGGTTTATAGCCCTGGCCATGTCTCAATTCAACTCTAAATGGTTGGAACGAGGGGCTTGGATGTTTCTCATTGGAATTCTATTATTTTCTGGTTCGCTTTATTTATTGGCCTGCCGAGCTCCCCTTGACATTGAACATTGGGCGTGGTTGGGGCCCATCACGCCTATCGGTGGGACCTGTTTCATTATCGGTTGGGCCTTCATTTTTATTGGGGTCAGCAAACAGAATTGAGTCTTAGCTGTTAATATTAGGACATGACCTGAGAGTTCTTTCATTCACCGAACCGATCCTAAACAATGACTGCTGCCTCACTCTATCAAAATTATCTCGATACCATGCGCAAGCATGCTGACGTCGAGCACACTTTGGCCCTCTTACATTGGGATAAAGAAATCAATCTACCCAGCAAGGGCAACGCTTTTCGTGCACAACAATTGGCAACACTTTCCGGTATCGCGCATGAGATCATTACTTCCCCAGAACTCGGCGAAACTCTGGAGCAGCTTGACAGCCAAAGGGATAAACTAGAGGCAATTGAAAGTCGAAATATCAAACTTTCGTTGAAAGCCTACCGTAAGACCCAAAAATTCAGTAAAGACTTTGTCATTCGTCGATCTAATGTTATTTCTAAGGCTTACGATGCTTGGCTAAAAGCTAGAGAAGCAAATGATTTCTCTTTATATCAAGAAGCCCTAAATGAAATGGTGGCCCTCAAAAAAGAAGAGGCAGAGCTAATCGGCTACGAGGATCATCCCTACGACGCTTTATTAGACGAATACGAACCCAATGCCAAAACCGCAGATTTAGTATCACTTTTCAAAGAGGTGGAAAGCCAGCTGGTCGATTTTGTTCGGGAAATTCGGGCCTATCCACAATTGAAGGACAGTTTCCTACATCAGCAGTTTGATGGGAATAAACAATGGCAGTTTGGCTTAGATCTCTTAAAAAATATGGGATACGATTTTGAGGCTGGACGCCAAGATAAATCTCCTCATCCATTTACCACAACTTTTAGTCCCAAAGATGTACGAGTGACTACCCGAATTGATGAACAGTTTTTTGGTAGTATGACATGGAGTTGTATCCACGAGGGAGGACATGCCTTATACGAACAAGGTCTACCCGCCAAAAGCTATGGCCTGCCCTCTGGCAAGGCTTGTTCGCTGGGTATTCATGAGTCACAGTCCAGACTATGGGAAAACAATGTTGGAAGAGGCCTACCCTATTGGAAGGCCCACTATCCTCAGTTACAACAAACCTTTCCAGATGCTCTTGGGGCGGTTCCTCTCGAACAATTTTATAAAGGGATCAATAAAATTGCTCCTTCACTTATTCGAACTGAGTCAGATGAACTACACTATCATTTTCATATTCTGATTCGTTTTGAAATTGAAAAAGGATTGTTAGAAGGGCGCTATGCCTCGAATGATTTAAAGGAGGTCTGGAATGATCGCTACAAGGCCTACCTAGATCTCGATGTCCCAGATGACCGTTCGGGTATCTTACAAGACATTCATTGGGCATATGGCAACTTTGGCTATTTCCCAACCTATTCCTTGGGTAGTTTCTATGCTGCCCAATTTTATCATCAGGCGCAGAGTGATCTACCCGATTTGGAACATCAAATCGCAATGGGCAATAACGTACCCTTGCTCGAATGGCTCAGAAATCACATTCACCAATATGGACAATATTACTCTGCGGAAGAACTCTGTGAAAGAATCACGGGTGAAAAGTTGAATTTTAAATACTTCATGGATTATGTAAAGTCAAAATTCAAACTCATCTACAATTGATCAGCAGTCAGCCAATCCCGGCCTCTCAAATTTTTATGGCTTAACAATAGATTCAAAGTGAGCTTTGTATACGCCAACATCCTTCCCCTATCTTGCTAAGCGATGAATGATGGCGTACTTCTCTAAGCCATACCTTAATTGGTCAAAGCCATCCAGGCCAGGGTCTCTTCGTGTGGATGTTGATTGTCGCTTTCTATCCTACCCAGCGCCCCTTTCTCTGAAGAGCTTGCGCCACTGGCAATGATCTCATCCATTCGAACTTCAAACCCCTCGTTGGTGATGTTTCGAAGTCTTAGACCAGGCGTATCCGCGCCATTTCTGGTTTGAATTTGAGCAAAAACTTTAGGAATTGCGCTTTCGTTAAATGGATTTTCAAAAGTGACGGTATACCAACCTTCATTGATTGAAGCAGTAAAATTGTCCACCGTACCAGATTGAATTGAAAATGTCATAATTGAAGTTTTTTGAGGTAAATAAATAATTTACGACAAGTATAGCGTCCATCCATTGAGTGGCAAAATTGATTCAATTGACAGGAGCATTTATTAAACCAATGGATAATAATTGTCTACAAAACCGTAATAGTAGCCACAATTGAGTTTGATCGATGGGAGCTACAAATTGATTGAAGATTTTAAAGGGTCAGTAGAAATTCTGCGCTCTACCTTCAACCTTATTGCAAAAAATGACTTTTAAAAGTAGCCACAAAAAAGCACTGAAATCTAGCTCTGAAGAGCTAATGTCCAATATTCCATTTTAATACTTCACTAAGATTACTTTAACGCACCTTAACTAGACCTTCCCTTTTTCCAACAGTCTAACTTGCATTCTTTCACCTGATTTGTTTTCATCCAAATCGTAAATCTATTGCCATGCAAGCCATCAGAAAAATTGTCCTTCTTTTTGTTGTTGCTTTCTATAGCAGCCAATTATTCGCTCAGCCCGCAATTGGTATTCGCGGAGGAATCAATTACGGTGCAGTAGCCGAACCTGCCGTCATCGGGGGTGTTCTACCTGATTTTAAAAATATATTTGGATGGAACATCGGAGTGATCGGTGAGATTCCCATCAATCGGAGTTTGAGTTTTCAACCTGAACTGGCACTAAATCAAAAGGGCTTTCAACTTCGCGAAGGGCTAAATATTGACCTTTTTAAAATACCCATTCCCATCGGTGCATCCGCCGTTACCAGAGTCAATTATATCGATTTACCCCTGCTATTGAAATACAAATTGGGAAATCAAGCCTGGAATGCTTATTTGACCGCAGGTCCGGTATTCAGTTATGCAACGGGCGGCCAATTACAGACGAAAGCGCAGGTCCTATTCGATATCCCAATTACCAGTACCGATTTGGATTTGGGTGCACTTGGCTATTCCAGAATGGAAGTTAGCGCTAGCTTGGGTGCCGGATTGAGTTTCGATACCGGAGCAGGATCGCTCTTCTTTGATGCTCGTTATGTACGTGGTTTGACAGATGTCTATGATGTTCCAGTAGTTGATCTAAAATTAAAAAATCAAGGATTT
>JBCCSR010000387.1:0-5612 GCA_039199865.1 Bacteroidota bacterium | reverse complement strand
CACAAAAGTCCCAAATAGTTGGTTCATTAACATATATTTAACCAAAAGGCAGGCTTTTTGATCCCAAACTGCCTAGTCTTTGACTCGATTGAAGGCTAGGGCACGAACCATCCAATTGGGAAGTGGTCGCTGTGGATTTCGCTTCCGTAGATCCAAATACCAGTTGATTTTTTTGAGAATCGGGACCTTGTGCGTTTCGACAAATTCGATGAGGGTGCCGTCGGGATCTTCGATATAGCTAAAATGACCAGCCGCTTCCCCCATATCAAAACTATCGCTACTATCTACGGTGAATGGATGGCCAAGATCGGTGCATTTTGCCTTCATTTCTGCCATCCCCTGAATATCAAAGCACAAGTGAATGAAACCGATATCTCCCCACATTCGATCGGCAAATATTTTATTGGGTTTTCTATCGAGTACCTGAACCAGTTCAATTTCACTTTTCCCCAATAAACGGCTAAATGCTCCTTTGCGTTGTTGCCGATGACCGAGTAATACTCTTCGAAACGGATGTTGACCGCCGGGAAGCCCCTGAAAATCTTCGAAAGTACCCTTTTCATCGTAGATGACTTCATCGTAACCCAGAATATTGGCATACACGGTTTTGGCTTTGTCGATATCACTGACTCCAATGGTGCAACCATAAACTCCGCCGCAGGGTTGACTATTGTTGCGGAACCAATTGTCAGAGGGAACGACTTCGCAAATATTTCCGTAAGGATCTTTTAAGTAAAAATGATCTTGACCGTTGGGGGCTTTGTGGACTCCTCCCAACAAGTTGAGCCCCTTTTTCTGGAATTGTCGATGTGTGGCCACTACATCTTTACTCTTGAATTTAGCGGCATAGATGCCCGTATCGCCCAATTGGACCTCAAACTGAGCCTCTTCTGGTGTACGAGAAGTATATTGCCAAATTTCCAAACCTCCACCTCCCTGAATATTGATGGCGAGTATGGCGTGGCGTTGGCGGGCTTCCCCACCGGTGTAGGGCAGCATCAACCCCGCTTCCGCTGCTTCATCAAATACGGGAATGTCTGTACCAAATTGCTGGCGGTACCATTTGAAACAGGCATAGACATCCGGATTGCCGATCCCAATTTGCTGTATGCCGGAAATGATGGGTTTGTCCATTCTTTAGGGTCATTTGCTGATCTGGAGATGATGGCTTTGGATACGACCAGACATTGGCATTTAATAGATAGCCCCGAAATACTGACTACAATATCCCTCAAAGAGAATTTTTGTAGGCGAAGTATCATGCGTTAGCTACTAAAGTTGATCGCTCAACGTCTGGTCGTAAAATGGGCTTTTACTGGTTCCAAAGCGTTTCTACTTCCGCTTTTTGGTAAGCACCACTCTTTAGTTTTTCCGAAACTGCGGAAAAAGCATCTAATGTTTCTTCGATGTCTTTCATGGTATGATTAGCTGTAGGAATCAAACGAAGCAAGATCATCCCTTTTGGAATGACGGGGTAAACGACGATGGAACAAAAAATGCGGTGATTTTCTCTCATATCATAAACCAACGCCATGGCCTCTTCTACGGAGCCATGCATGTATACTGGAGTGACACAACTGTTGGTTACCCCAATGTCAAAGCCTCTCGATCTCAAGCCCGATTGCAGTGCGTTTACATTTTCCCAGAGCTTATTTTTGTGTGCAGGGTTTTCGCGCAACATCTTCAAGCGTTTCATAGCGCCTACGACGATTGGCATTGGAACAGATTTGGCAAAGGTCTGTGAGCGCATATTGTACTTGAGATACTCGATGATGGCTTGATCTCCGGCTAAAAAAGCACCGATGCTCGCCATTGATTTGGCGAAAGTAGAGAAATAGACATCGATATCGTCTTGAACGCCCTGCTCTTCACCAGCACCATAGCCGGTTTCTCCCAGGGTCCCAAAACCATGTGCATCGTCGACGAGTAAGCGGAATTGGTATTTTTCTTTTAGGGCAACAATTTCTCTCAACTTTCCTTGATCACCTCTCATCCCAAATACGCCTTCAGAGATGACCAACACGCCACCGCGATTTTGCTCTGCAATTTTCACCGCGCTCTGGAGGTGTTTTTCCAGACTAGCGATATCGTTGTGTTCGTAGGCGAATCGCTTGCCCAAATGCATGCGAACTCCGTCTACAATACAGGCGTGGCATTCGGCATCGTAAACCACTACATCACGTCGAGTGAGTAGGGCATCGACGGCAGACATGATTCCTTGGTAGCCAAAGTTGACCAATACGGCAGACTCTTTTTTGACGAAGTCAGCTAGCTGATTTTCCAGTTCATCATGTAGCTTGGAGTTACCAGACATCATTCGGGAGCCCATTGGATAGGCTAGTCCCCAATCTTTTGCGGCTTGTGCATCTGCCTCGCGCACTTCTGGATGATTGCCGAGTCCCAAATAATTGTTGATACTCCAGCAAATGATTTCTTTGCCGTTGAAGGTCATTCGATTGCTCAGTTCTCCCTCCAATTTGGGGAAAATCCAATAGCCTTCGGCAATGTCGGCCCATTTACCAAGTGGACCCTTGTTTGAGTGTATTCTCGCAAATAAATCCATTTCAGAATTGTGTTTGTTGATTAGACATGTATTCTTAACGTACAATTAGTCTTCTCTAGCTTTTATTTGATTTGTTATTTCAGGATTTGGTTATTTGGATAAGACACGCAAAGATAAAGCGAAGATTTGAGAAATCGGCTGCTTTACGGGTTTTTTACGTGGGATTTGGGGAAAATCTTAGAAAGGGAAAGAAAATTTATTGAACTGTTTTCCAATGAGTTATGATTTCTTTTGGAAAAAAATTACTTAAAAATTACAGACTTGCCTAGCCGTCGGATAGGCTTGCGTGGCTACGGATGGGCTTATCAGGTCATTTTGGAAAACTCCTAGCTATCTTAAAAATCACTAAAAAATAAAGCTCTGGGGATGTAGCATTGAGGGAAGCACTAAGCCTCCCTAGTTTTCTTAAAATTATTGCTCAGCACTCGCTGGACAATAAAGGGCAAAAAGCGGTTGATGATTGCGTTGAGTTTCCCCAATGGGCTAAATACTTCTTTAAAACGCCGTTTTTCAATCATTCCGATGAGTCGGTTGACCACAATTTGTGGATCTTCTGCTTTGATGAAACTCCTTTTGGGTTGAGGAATCACATTGCCTTGGGCATCATAAATTGTTTTATTGGGGTCATTTTCGGTAAAGCCTACATAGGCAATACCTACGTGAATGCCTTGCTCCGCAACTTCGATTTTCAATGCTTCGGCGAGGGCGGTCAAGGCCATTTTAGAAGAAGAATAAACGGCATAATTGGGGATGCCACGAATACCAGCTACGCTGGAAATGAATAAAATACTGCCTTTTGTTTTGGCCAAGTGTGGAATGGCCAATTGAGTGGCGTAGACCGATCCCATATAATTGACATTCATGACTTTGGCAAAGACTTCAGGATGGATTTCAGTCACCAATCCTTCGGTAGAAATACCAGCATTATTGACGAGGAGATCAATTTGGCCAAATGCCGATAGCGTTGCATCGATCAGTTTTTTGTTGTCTTTTGGTATCGATACGTCACCTGCTACCCCAATGACTTTATAGCCTTTCCCTTTCATTTCCTGAAGGGTTTGCTCCAGCCTGGCTTCATTGCGACCATTGAGTACAATTTTAGCACCACGCTCAGCAAGAGTAAGGGCCATTTTCTTTCCGATTCCCATAGTCGAGCCAGTGATAATGGCTACTTTATTTTTCATCATTGGTGTGCGGTGAATTTAACAATAACCGTTGGTATGCAACCAGTTAAAGGATTCCTTGATGGCTATTTTGATATCTGTTTGGGGAAGGCCCAATTCATCTACTGCTTTTTGCGCACTGAAATAATGTTCGTCGCAAGAGATCCGGGCCATGGCGTAGCTTACCGTAGGTGCTTTTCCACTAATTCTTGAAAATTGGCTACCCAGCCAGCCGTAAACTTTACTGATCTGGGGTGGAATGAAAAGGCTGGGCGCTTTGACCCCAACTGTCTGAGCAATAGTCGAAAAGGCTTCTTTATAGTCCATATTGACGTTTCCGGCAATGTAGCTCTCGCCAATCTTGCCTTGATGCAAGGCATTACAAGTGGCTACGGCCACATCCTTAACATAAATGTAGTTGCGTCCTCCCGATGCATAGCCAGGTACTTTTTGCTGATAAATGGCCAGTATCATGGCTCCGGCACCTGGTTTGGAGTCGTAAGGACCAAACATGAAGGTGGGATTGATCGTCAAGGCAGGGAGGCCTCGTTCTTTGCAGGCTTTTAGTAGATTGACTTGCGCTTCGTATTTCGAATCCATGTAATCGAGGCCATACTTGGCCGATTGATAAGGTCGACTTTCGTCTCCCGGAGAAGTTTTGGATCCAAAACCAAAAGAATTGGCCGTACCGATATAAACGAGTCTTTTGATCTTTTGCTGCAAAGCAAGATCAATGATATGCTGAGTTCCTTCGATGTTGACCTTTCTGACGACCTCCGAGCGATCGGGCCAAATACTGGTATTGGCGGCAGTGTGAATGATGGCATCGCAACCCTGCATCGCCTGGCCCAAACTTTTGGGATCCAGTAAATTGCCTTCCACTTTTTCGATCGCTAGCCCTTCTAGGGAGCGATAAGGGCTACTGGGGAGGACGAATGCACGAACGGCCATTTGTCTGTTGAGCAATTCCCTGACAATGTTGCTGCCGAGCATTCCGTCAGCGCCCGTAACTAATACTTTCATGAAAGGGCTGCCGCTGCTTTACGTTGAGCCATACCCGCCTTGATACTTCTCCAGCGATCTCCCAAGACCATGTTCATCCCTTTGTCAACGACAAAGTGGCGAGAGATGTTGAAAATCCCTCTGGTTCGAGAGTAGAGGCTGTGTCGTCGTAGACTCAGGGAAAAACCTCCTTCGACATACTCCATGTAGTGCCAGTATAGGCTGGGCATAAATAGCGTTTCTCCATGCTCGAGAATATCCTCAAAGCCTTCTGCTTTTTTAAGTGCCGGATGCTTTTCGAAATCAGGTGCATCTAATCGAACTTCGCTCTGGACAGTGAAAGGATGCTGATAGAGGTAAGGAGATTGTTCGGGTTTGAATAAAATGACTTTCTTGCGTCTCTGGAACTGGGTAATAAAGATGGCTGCACAGTCGAGATCGTAATGCAAATCTACCCGGGCACCTTGTCCACCGAAAAACATCATTGGGAAAGACTCGAGAAAGCCATCCGTAACGGTGGGCATGCTGAAGTCATTGACCAGTTCGGGAGCATGCTTGAAAATATTGAATAAAAACATGCGAAGGTCTGTAGGTCCTGCCTGAATCATATCGAGGTATTCTCCGAATGATTTGGTGGTTTTAGGCGTCAGGTAATCCTTCCCAGGTTTGCGAAAATCATTATCGTAGAGGGGCACTTGGATGTGACCATAATTACTTTTGAGCCATTCAAAAGTCCACTTTTCAGTAGCTGGCCATTGCTCTGACAAATTGGTGAAAATGACCGGCTTGCTTTTGCTGAGGTATTCCTCTTCAAATTCTCTTTGGCTGATTAGAGCTCTTCTTTCAATTGACTTTAAGTTCATATCTATCGAATGAATCGTTTT
>JBCCSR010000386.1:0-5622 GCA_039199865.1 Bacteroidota bacterium | reverse complement strand
TTTGGCGGTGATGATAATTTTAGAGTCTAGAGGCGTTTCGGGCGTTTCCAAAAATAAATCGCAGGTATCATCGTCGGAAAAGAGCGTCCGGAAAACATCGATAAAATAATCGCGCACCTTATTGAAGGCCTCCATAAACTGTGAAGTTGCCGTTTCCTCGATTTCTTTGATGGTTTCCAAAAGTGATTTCTTAGCCTCCAAAATATCATCGCGCTGGTTGGAAATATTGTCGTGGCGCAATTTCATCTCATCATAGGCTTCAACCGCCATCGGATTAATCTCACCGTAATTGTCGAGTCGACGTTTGAGTTTATCTACTTTAATTTGCAACTCCTCTTCCTCAAATTTGGGATTAGGCTCCTGCTTGATGACCTCTTCCACCGTGATGTTAAACTCAATTTTTAGTCGCTCCCCGATGGAAGATAATTCCAATTTGAGTTCATTAAAACGGTCTTTGAGGTTAAAAACCAGTTGTTGCACTTCATTGCGTTTGCGGTTGTATTCTCGCAATTGATCCTCTTGTTCATTAATGCCACCTCGAGCCTTGAAGTAGGTTTGTTCAACCTCCGTCAGCGAAGTTTCCTTGGCCAATTTTTCTTCGTAGCCCACCAACAAATCCCGCTCTAGTTGTTCGATATCCGACTGAATTTGTTGAAGTTCCAATTCTCCTTGTTCAATGCCCTTTTGCGCATTGGCCAACAAGGCTTCATTCTCCCCTCTTTGTTTCTCCCGGAAATTCAGTTCCTGCTGAATGGTATTGACCTTATTCTGTTGGCGAATGAATTCGATATTCTTCTCATTAAAAGCGGCAGACGCACCCGTCAATTGCTCGGCAATTTCTCGGAAGGAACCGTCTTTTTGCGAGATCTCAGACTTCGATCGATCTGCCTCCGCTTTTTTCACCACCAATTCCTTGGCTATTTCATGATTGGCTTGCTCCAAAGAAGCAATCAATTCTTCTGCGGCGGCTTTCTTGGTATTAGCTTCATTGACAAAAGTCTCGAAATTCTCTAGTCGAGTCATCAAAGATACCTTTCGCTGCGCAATCTGGTTGAGTGCTTCCCGCTCTCGATTGATGCTGTCGCTTTGGATATTGGCTTTGAGTTGTCCAAGTTTATCGCGTAGAGAATAGAATTCGGTAGATAACTTTCGTTCCTCCTTTTCTAAGCGCTTGATTTCCAGTTGAAGCACTTCCAAGTTTTTCTTACGCCCAATCTTCTTGCCTTCAAATAGGCCAACTGAGCCCCCCGAAATGCTGAACTTACGCTGTACAAAACGGCCACTCTTAGAGAGTAAGACCACATCTTTATTCGTCAACTCCTTCGATACCTCATCGCTATCCGTTACCAATACATTTTCCAATAAATAGCTGATGAGCTTGACGTAAGGAGCATCCGTTTCAATCAAATCAACGGCACGTTGGGTGTTGGGCAACATGACCATTGGTGCATTGTATGCTTTGAAGGCATCCAACAAAAAGAAATTGGCTTTTCCCTTTTGGGTTTTACCCAGGAGTTGGATGGCTTGGTAGGCTTCCTCTAGGTTTTGGACCACATAATAATTGAGATAGCGATCCAGATAGTTTTCAATGGCAATTCGATATTCCTCTTTACAATAAATCAAATCGGATAGTATCGGCGCATCTTTGATCCAATCTTTACTCTTGCTCAAAAATTTAATTGACTCGGGAAAGCCTTCCAAATTTTCGACCATACTTTTTGTCAACTTGTATTCATTGCGGCGAGCATCCAACTTTCGATTGACACTAGCAATTTCTTTGCGCGCCTCCTCAATTTTTTGTTCTGTTTCCTGAATATCCGCTCTTCGCTGCGCTTCTTCCTCCTCCAACTTGTTGAGCTCTGTAGATTTCTGCTTCGCTTGGGTATCCACCTCTTTCAACTGACTTTCCAAAGATTGGATTTCCTCACTCTTGGTAGCAATTTCGCCACCACTTTGTTGAATTTCCCGCTGTAAATTCTCGATTTGGTTGCTGTTGATGGCCTTGCTCTTTTCCAGTTCAAATACTGCTCGTTCCAATTCTTGCTGCCGATTGACAAACTCCTCCAATTCTGCTTTGAGGGTTCCGTGGCTTTCCCGAATTTTAGACAATTCCGTTTCCACTGTTTCTAACTGTTCTTCCAATTCGGCTTCCAACCTTTTATCTTCGTTGAGCTGTCCTCGATAATGGTCGATACTCTGATGCAGTTGTTCGATTCGGCCTTTCGAGGATTTGATTTGCTCGGATAGTTTTACCTGATTCTGCTCGACGAAAGTCATCTTCTGCGCCCTAATGTTTTTGTCATTCTCCAAGGAACGAACTTTTCCGACCAACTCGTTGACTGCACGCTGGGCTTCAGACAACATTTTTTCCTTGTCCAAATTCTCTTTTCGATCCGATTCTAGCTGAGCCTCCAACTTTCTGGAGTCAATTTCTAGTTGGCGATGGCGATCTTCCTCTTGTTGCAATTGCTTGGTAATTTCTTCGTGCTTCCCCTTGAAACTCTGCAACTTACGAATAGCCAATTCAATACTAAATTCCTTGTACCGCTCTTTGAGTTCGTAATAGCGTTTGGTGCGTTTGGCTTGCTTTTCCAGCTGCTTTAAATTTCCTTCGATCTCGAATAGCAAATCCTCAATCCTGTCGAGATCATCACTGGTATTTTTGAGCTTGTTGAGGGTTTCGTGCTTGCGCTTTTTGTATTTGGAAATCCCGGCAGCTTGCTCAAACATCCTCCTTCGAGAGTTCTCTTTGTCATTGAGAATATCATCTACCATTCCCAGGGCAATAATGGCATAGGAGTTGGAGCCAATTCCCGTATCCAAAAACAGAGAAGTAATGTCTTTTAATCGGCAGGTAACATTGTTGAGGCGATACTCACTTTCCCCGGTTCGATAAAGGATCCGACTGATCTTAACGGTATGGTACTCAGTGGGTAATAGATTCTTGGTATTCTCAAAGGTCAGAGAGACTTGAGCCATTCCCCCCTGCTTTCGCTTTTTGGTACCATTGAAGATGACGCTGGACATTTTTTCCAGACGCAATTCCCTACTTTTCTGTTCTCCCAATACCCAACGAATGGCGTCTACCACGTTTGATTTACCCGAACCGTTAGGTCCGACAATACCAATGACATCTTCGTTGAAATTGATGACCGTTTCGTTTGCGAAACTCTTAAATCCCTTTATTTCCAAGCTCTTTAATCGCATAGCGTGCAAAAATAAAGAAATCTGATCAATTCCCTAGAACCAACTTAAAAATTGCACGAAGATTTTTGTGGGAAGTTAAGGTCCTATTCTTCAACGTCCTTTTTTGCCTGCCTGCATCATTTCAATGGCCTTATGCATACGACGGGTCCTCGTTTCCGGACGTTTGGCTTCGACAATCCAATTGACGTATTCCTTTTGGTGGGTGTAGGAAAGTTGTGCAAAAAATTGTTGTACTTGGGGATGGTGGGCAAGTAGATTTTTAAAATCTTCGGGCAAGACGACAACTCTGGGTTCGGTATCTTCCTGAAGCCTTACCTGAATGCGGTCGCCAGCTGCTTTTCCTATTTTCGCCCGAATATCCTTTCGAATAATCAAGATGTGCTCGGGACTCCCCATTCTTACCAGAGAACCTTGATAGGGAACCCCATCAAAGGTCGCCTTTATTTTTACCCGTTTCTTGCCAAAACTCTGTTCCACATCGAAGGGAATCACAATGTACGTTCCATTCGAAAATTTTTCGGAAAGCTGAATCACGGATTCAAATTCGTAGATTTTACTCATTGATACTGATGTTTTGGACTTGCCCAACATGCTTTTCCTGTAGAAAGCGCTGGACGTCCAAAATAGACGCCTCTGCCCTTTCCTCCATGGGCAAATGCCCCGTATTTTCGTAAATGATGAGCTGGGCATTGGGCAAATCTTCTTGAAAACGAGCCGCATCAGCTACTGGGACCCATTCATCTTGATCTCCCCAAATAATCAGGGTAGGTTGCTGAATTTGTTGGATTTCCGCGGAGCGATCAACAAAATCTTGATTGCAACGATCAATAAAGGCCTGACGATTGCCCCGACGAAGAAACAAGTCAAAATAGCGATCAATCATCGCATCCGTTACCAAATCATCATTGACATACACCTCCTGCAAACTTTTCTTGAACAGAGAACGAGGCGTTACGCGCAACATCAGCTTACTCAATATTGGATTTTGTGCCAAACGAAAGGCCAAGGGAGGCGTTCGCTCGGGATGCGGATAACCAGATGCATTTAATAAAACGAGTTTCTTGACTTGTTGCGGATAATCTAAGGCATAGTTCCAAGCAATATTTCCCCCCAGTGAATTTCCCGCCAAATGAAAACTATCCAAAGCCATTTTTTGAGTAAAGGAATGCAAAAATTCCGTGTAAGATTGGATGGAATAATTGTTGCCAAAATGCTTTCCCGTTAGTCCAAAACCAGGCAGATCCAAGCTAATGACTCGATAATACTGGCTCAATTCCTCCGTCCATTTTTCCCAAGTATGCAATGATGCCCCCGTACCGTGCAACAAAAGCAGCGGCATTCCTGTTCCTCGCTCGCGATAGTGCACTTCCATCCCCACCAACTCAATGAATTTTGAATCCTCATCCGCATAATCTTCCTTCAACTGCGCCAATGGAATATTGTCGTGATAATGGAACAGAACATAACTAAGTCCAATCAGGAAGAGACTGAAAAGAAAATAAAGGGTCCGCTTTGTTCTTGTGCGCATCATTGTTCTTTGTTTTTGCATATTGAGTTGAATCAAAGGCAAAGGACACTTAGGACCTTTCCACTTTTTTGACTTTCCATCAATTCAACCGTTTGGTTTTCTTCCTTTTTGCCTTTAATTCATGTCTTTCTAAATACGTTTGGAAAAGCGCTGTTTGTTGTTCTTCATTCAGAGTCGGATGCGTACTGTACATTTCTTTTTGCATTCTTTGCCGGTAGGCTTCATACAAAGTTACGGCACAGGCCACTGAAATATTGAGGCTCTCTACCATCCCCACCTGTGGAATGACAAAATTGCCATCACAATACCTTAACGCTTCTGGACTAACTCCTTCGTGTTCGTTGCCAAATAGTAGGGCAATCGACTGGGTCAAATCCATTTGGTACATCCCCACCGCATCGGCGTCGAGATGCGTACCATAAATTTTATCGTAGCGACTTTTGACTTGTGTAAAACAGGCTTTAGTCTCGGTAAAAAAGTGGACGTCTACCCATTTGCGGGCTCCCGAAGAAGCACGCTTGCCGAGCAAAAGTTCGTCCTGATTTAGCCTGGGATCAGAATAGAGCACATAGATTTCACGGATGCCAATGGAATCGCAAGAGCGGAGTACAGCACCGATATTGTGGATATCGTGTACATTTTCCAGGATCACCGTCAAGTTGGCCTGACGTGCACGTACCACCTTTTTGAATTTGGCTGTCCTTTCCGGAGTCATCGTTCTTATCGCAGATTAGTGAATAAGCTACAAAATTAGAATATCGAAGGAACTTGACCTCCTTTTTCACCAGTTTTAGGAGTAAAATAATGGATTTAGGGTATAAACCGCTTTAAATCTTGCGCACTAAAGGTCCATTCCGGACTATTCAGATCTGGACCGAAATCAAGGG
>JBCCSR010000385.1:0-5632 GCA_039199865.1 Bacteroidota bacterium | reverse complement strand
ACCTACTGTGGTGGACATTTATTTGGATCGACCTGCCGTTATTCCCGAAATTGCCGCTGCCGCGGCAGCAGTCATTGCGAAGTATGGTGCGAGTGATCAGTCGGTATGTGAAGTCCTTTTTGGCAATACAGCTCCACGCGGAAAATTGCCTTTCGAATTGCCGTCTTCCATGGAAGACGTTAGAAATCAAAAAACGGATGTTCCTTACGATAGTGAAAATCCTTTGTTCAACTTTGGACATGGTTTAGAATACGAAAAGAAAGAAAAGGGAATTTAAAAGGATAACATCATGTACTTCTGTTGTGGTCCGCTGTCCCCTGTATTGGGTTAACGATTTGCTTGGACAAAGAAATAAAGAATAGTACCCATGAAATCGAAAAATAGAGTGGCTAAGCAATGGATGATTTATTTTTTGATCGCCATTCCCATGACCTTTTTATTGCGGCAAGTGGTGGAGCATCAAATCGAGATCGTTTTTTGGATCTACATTGCCACCATGGGAATCGGGGGCTTAATCCTTGGTTGGAATAGAGGGGCAAGTGTAAAGTCGAAATTTATAGAGGTACTTGAACACATTTGTTTTGTGTGTGTCATTGCTCTTTTTTTATGGGGAGCAGTCGATTACTTTTTAGGTCAATAGCATTTTAAAATGGATAAAAACGAAAGAGATCATTCAACGAATAATAAAGAAAAAATCATCCGACACATTAAGCGTTTGGTGGCCATTTCAGAGGATCACTTAGCTGTGATTGTAGATAAACTTGACGAAAAGCGCTTTGCCAAAAAAGAGCATATTCTTTATTCGGAGACCTTTGCAAATAAGGTTTATTTTACTTTAAAAGGCTGCCAAAGAACCTATCTGTTGGACTACAACGGTGTGGAGCACAATATCTCTTTCTCTATGGAAGATTGGTGGTTTGGCGACCTACAAAGTTTTATCAACAAAACTCCAGCCTGTTTTAATATCCAAGCTCTGGAAGAGACGGTCGTTTTGTCCATCAATTGGGAGGACTGGCATTTCTTAATCAAAGCGATTCCCGAGTTTGTCACTTACACTAGGATCTTATTTCGCAATACCATGTTTGCGCACGAAAACAGAATTGTACAAAACCTCTCTTACACTGCCGAGGAACGCTATCATTATTTCTTAGACAAATACCCTCAATTCGCGCAACGCATCTCCCAAAAGCACATCGCGAGTTACATTGGCATCACGCCCGAATTTTTGAGTATGCTCAGAAAAAAAAGGAAATCGTAATTTCTTAAACTGCATTAATTTTTTTGCAGCATTTACTGTTGAATTTTGCAGGGTCAAAAGATCGCAATACCCATTGCTTGATTTGCTAACCTAAAAATTTTCAACCATGAAAGCGAATAGAATGCTTCTAGTGAGCTTGTTTCTCTCTACTTTGTTTACCTGCTCTACTTTGCGTGCATTGGCCCAGCCCAATTCCAAAGATTTTACCACTTCTAAAATGGAGACCAAGTCTTTAGATGAGCTGTATGAAGCGGCCATCCAAGCGGGTGGAACATTCGTACTCAGGGCAGGTGGAGACAAACCCGATCAGATAGACTATTATTTGGATATGTTTAAAAAGCGTTTTCCCAAGATCAAAGTAACGCATTCGGTAGACGTCAGTATCAACCACGCACCACGTTACGATAATGCTCGCTCAGCCGGAGGAGAGGAAAACATTCCGGATGTCATTCAGTTTCAAACCCTACACCGATTTACCTACTATACCGAACAGGGTTTACTGGATGCTTACAAACCCAAGAACTGGGACAAAGTTTTTCCAGATTATAAAGATCCACACGGACATTGGACAGGCCTTTACGGTGTTACCTTCAGCAATTTGGTCAATACTGGAATGGTTGCAGAAGACAAAATCCCCCGTGATGCTTTGGATTATCTTGACCCTGCCTTAAAAGGAAAAGTCATTCTTACTTACCCACATAGCGATGATGCGGTATTGTATCAATTCTGGAATTTAAAAGAAATGTATGGATGGGACTATTTGGAAAAATTGGTAGCCACCAAACCCGTTTGGGTTCGAGGGACGGCCATGCCTTACGTCGCAATCAACAATGGTTGGTATGCCGCTAGTTTTACTACCTTTTGGCCCTTGGAAACGATGCCCGGCAGCAAAGTTCAATTTCTTTTGCCCGAAAAAGATTTTTTCCTAACCTGGTTTCAAGCTGCGGGCATTCCCACGCAAGCAAAAAATAAAGCTGCCGCAAAACTCTATCTCAATTGGATGCTTTCTGAGGATTTTCAAAGCAAGTGGTTGCAGTTTCCGGTTAGGAGAGACATTGCAGCTCCCGCAGGGTACCAATCTGTACAACATCACAATACTTCTCCTGCTGATTTTCACCGCTGGTTATTGAAGCGCGATATCGTAGAACGCTTTCGAATGCAAATGCTGCATCTCATTGGTCCCATCGAAGGCCCGGAGCCAGTAGATATGGACTACAGTATCAAGCCAGAATGATTTCGTTAGGATTATGGATACCAGAATATTTGTCATAGGGATATTACTTATCCTCACATTAACCATTGTTTATAGCAAAATAGAAAACAATATGGATGCTCAAATGACCTTCCAAAATCTGCCCAGCAGAAAAGGGGACCGACCAAGCACTACCACTACCAATCCCCATACCCAATTGAATCAACAACCCCATGATATTTCGTACGTTAAAAAATTAGAGGAGTGGGCTTTTGCCCTTAGTCACATCGAAAGAAAGCCAAGTGGGATTTCTGTGCCTGGATCCATCGCAATGTGTCTGGAAAAAGAATACACCTGTAAGACCTGTAATGCATTTATGATAGGAACCGAATTTGCTCATTTTCATCCACACCCAGACTACAGTTTACATCTTGGACTGGCCAAGGAGGACGCTGAGATCGTGATCAATAAATCTTGGGGGGAATGGCACCCACTCATTAAAAGGGGCTTTCTTCCTCCCAATATCATCATGTTGTATGCACCACGGGATGAGGAAGAATTGGAAGTGGCAAAACATATCTTGGGGCGTTCCTATGCTTTTGCAAAAGGGGAATTAGAGTAGGACTGGACTTTGGGTTGGGAGCTTTTTTCTACGTTTACAAAAAAAAATATCCCATCAAAAAATCCAAAAGGATCATTGGATCGTAGGTATGCTGACTGTAATCAAAATTCAATTACCAATTGTCAAGCATGATGAAAAAGAATACCTACATCCATTTAGCAATATATTTACTAATTATTGTCGCGTGTAATACCAAGACGGAGAACAATGCTCAATCGAGTGTCTCCGCTGAGCAAAAACCTGAACTTGCTCAAATTCGAGAGGAGCAATACGATATAAAAGGTGATTCCCTCATCTTTAAATCGGCCACCATTGAAAATTTTGATCTTCAAGGAAAGTCCATTGATATTTATTGGCTCAACGAAGCAAAAGACACTATCCTCTATTTCTACCGCAAATACGATCAGAATCAACAACTCATTGGTGCGGAATACTACGAAGAAGGAGAGACTGAACCCACCTTAGATACCATTTTTAGAAATGAAGATGGACTGAAAGTCGAAGCATCGTTAAATGCGGAAGGACAAATGATCTGGAAATCTACCATCAAGGTCGATGCCGCTGGGAATGAGGTGTTGAGAACTTACGAAAATGGAAAGGGAGAATACAGAGGATTGGATAGCTTGTATTTCGATGGTAAAAATCGAGTGATAAAAGGCTTTTATGAAAATTCGAAAGGCAAGAGGTCTGGAATTAAAACCTACGAATACTTGACCTCGGATGAGTACGACAATTGGATGACCAGAAACTTACTCGTAGATGGTGCCTTGAAACAGGTTCATAAACAGATATTAAAATATTATCAATAAAAAATGGCCAACAGAGGGAAATCTCTGCTGGAAAGTTGGACCAAAGCCGTACCTCACATTGTACACTCTACTTTTCCTCTAATTGATTTTCGTACAGATTGTCGTTTGTATTGGGGCTTTTCCATGGTTGGTACGTTCACAGAACGGATATAAGGTTTATCATCAGAATCAATTTTTTGTTTGTAATTTGGAGGGGAGGAATTAGTCGTAGATCATTAACGAATTAAAAACAAAAAATGAAAGGCGTTTACATGTTGATGCTATTTTGCGTGACAGCTTGTGAAATCAAGGCACAAGATATTTCTGGCAGATGGTATTCCAAGACCATACTCGAAAAGGAAGAATTTCATTTTTTATTGGATATTAGGACAACTGAAAATACCTTTTGGGGATACATTGACCTTCCCGCTCAAAATACATTTAGGATGCCACTCGATTCCGTTTCCTATTCGAATTCAGGGGAGGTCGTATTGATGCATCGCGGATTGGCGCTCTCTTTTAGAGGGAAATTTGATCAAGACCGCCATGAAATGGAAGGGGTTGTCGAAAAAGACGGATACGCCAACTCACTTGTCTTATCCCGCCATCCACAGGTCAATCGAACGCAAATGATCGAAGAACCTATTCCCTATTTAAGCAAGGACGTTTACTTTTACAATAAAGACAGTACCAAACTGGCGGGGACCATTACTTTTCCCAAAGAAGGCCAACCCACAAAAGCAGTGGTCCTTATTTCTGGAAGTGGTCCACAAAATAGAGACGAAGAAATTCTGGGACATCAACCCTTTAAAATCCTTGCAGATCATCTGACCAGACAAGGAATCGTGGTGCTGAGATACGATGATCGAGGCTATGGAGCGTCAGAGGGGAAATTTCGACCCGCAACCAGCCTGGATTACGCTTACGACGCTTTGGCTGCCGTTCAATATTTAAAGCACTTTGACGGAGGACCGATTGAGAAGATCGGATTGATTGGACACAGTGAAGGCGGTAATATCGCTCCTCTGGTGGCCACCCTAGATACTGCCGTAAATTTTTTGGTATTGTTGGCAGCCCCCGGAACCTCCAATTTTGAATCCTACCTGGTTTCGCTAGATCTGATCCTCAAAGCATATCCCGAAACTTATGACAGAGACTTTCCCTTCTTCAAATCTGTTTATGAAGATATGGCCACGATTGACGATAAAAAAACACTACGAGATAGTTTGACGTCCAAGTTTCAATTCATTGCCAGTGTGATGGACAGTGAGGAACTGTCTATCTACGGAGGTGCAGATCAATACATCACCAGCCAAGTCAACTATCATTGCTCCGATTGGTATCATTATTATCTGCAATTTGATGTAACTCCCTATCTTCAACAACTAAAAATTCCCATTTTGGCTTTAAACGGAGATCAGGATCATTCCGTAGAAGCCACCTTCAATTTGAATGGTATTGAAAAAACATTGAAAGCAGCTGGTCATCCTCAGTACGAAGTAGTTGAGCTAGAAAATGTAAATCATTTCTTTCAAGGAAGTGAGGATGCCAAAATTGAAAGTGTTTATTTTAACGAGGAAACCTTTTCAAAAGTCGCCTTAAAAAAAATTGAGCAGTGGATCAAAAAACTGTAGGCCGCCAGCGTAGATCATTCATCCCTTAAATACCAAATGAATTGAAACGAGTACAAATTGAAAAAGGGCAAATTTTACAAAAAAATGGAGCATTGAACAGTAAGATTTATTACGTAAAATCTGGTTTGCTTCGCAGTT
>JBCCSR010000384.1:0-5638 GCA_039199865.1 Bacteroidota bacterium | reverse complement strand
CTGCTCGGTGGCGAAGTCGTCCAATAAGTAGGAAGGATTCCAAACAAAAGGCACCGTTGATCAAGCCCATCAAACTGACAACTAGGAGTCATTCTCTTAAGAATGTAGAAGATTGTTGGATCATAAGATATAAAAACAGTTGAAAAATTATTGTCATCTTTTCCCCAACCAGAGGAAAGTCCCTATTTTGTGCTTGAGAAGTAGACCATTTTCCTTTCAAAAATATCCACTGAATATGATTAAAAAATATACCCTAATTCTATGCTGTACTTTGTTTATCACAAGTCAGATGATGGCCCAAAACACCGTAGGTCTGCTCAGTTATGATCCAGGTCAAACTTATGATGGGTACAATTTAATTTATCCGCACAATCAGCCCAATGTCTATTTACTAGACAATTGTGGGGAGATCGTTCACGTATGGACAGATTCAATCAACTTTCGACCCGGTAATACCGCCTATTTATTGGAGGATGGTCGAATGGTCAAAACAACGCGGCCCGCTTCCATTGCGGGCGACGCCATCTGGGCTGGGGGAGGAGGCGCTACCGTTGAGATTCGAGATTGGGACAATAATCTCGAATGGTCCTTTACCCTCAATGATGAAAAAAATCGTTTGCATCACGATATCGAGCCAATGCCCAATGGTAATATTTTGATGATTGTCTGGGAGGCCAAAACCAGAGACGAAGCTATTCAAGCTGGCCGGGATTCTACGAAACTGGCCAACGATGTCCTTTGGCCAGACTACATCATCGAGGTGGATCCCAGTACTGATGAAATTGTCTGGGAATGGCACCTTTGGGATCATTTGATTCAAGATTTTGACGAAACCAAAGACAATTTCGGAGTTGTTGCCGATCATCCCGAATGGGTAGACATCAATTTCGATACTGATGGGGCTGCCGATTGGATTCATGGCAATTCCATTGATTACAATGCCGAGATTGATCAAATTTTGTTTTCTACTCCTTTTCTCAATGAAATTTGGATCATCGATCACTCAACAACAACCGAACAGGCCGCTGGACATGTTGGTGGATTTGGTGGTCGTGGTGGCGATTTGCTGTATCGCTGGGGCAATCCTCAATCCTACCGAGCGGGAACGGCTGATGACCAACAGCTTTTTAACAATCATGATGCCCATTGGATTGGCGATTTTTTACCCCCATCGCATCCGGATTTTGGAAAAATCCTGATCTTTAATAATCAGGCTGGTCCCGACTTTTCTACCGTCAATGTGATCAATCAGCCTTGGGACATGTATACCACCAGTTATCCCATGCCAAATGCGACTTGGGAACCCACAAATTTTGATGCCACCATCACCCATCCCACGCCTACGGATTTGTATTCTACTGGATTGTCGAGTGCTCAATTTTTACCCAATGGCAATACTTTGATTTGCTCTGGCCGTTTGGGCTATTCTTTTGAGTTGACACCCGCCAATGAAATTGTCTGGGAATATCGAACGCCATTGATTGGAGGACAGCCCGCTACCCAGGGCGACTCTCTCAATATCAATAATAATTTAACGTTCCGAATGGATCGATATCCCACGGATTATACTGCTTTCGATGGTCGCGATTTGAGTCAAAAAGGATGGATAGAAAATGACCCCAACGAGTTTTTGTGTGATCAGATCTTGCCGACCAGCGATATTATGGAACAATACAATTTGAAAATATTCCCCAACCCCGCTGCGGATAATTTGGTGATAGAATGGCAAGCCGGAGTATACGTAGAGGTGGATATTTTTGATCTGTTAGGACGGAAAATGCACGGTTTCCGGGCAACTGGTGGACGAAGATACCTGGATGTTTCCAATTGGGAAAGCGGTATTTATTTCGTTGAGATTGGGGAAACAGAAACCAGAAAATTGCTCATTGCGAGATAAAAATTATTGGCTATGCCTTCATTAATTAGCCAAGCCCAAATGCAACTCAAACGAGTTGCAGTAGTGGATGGCGACCAAACGTATACTTACCAAAACTTACTGGCCACTTCTCACGAGGTGGCCTCTGCTTTATTGGCCAAGCAGTTTGATCTGATAGAAGCTCGGGTAGCCTTCATGGTACCGGCTGGGATCGACTACATCAATGTACAATGGGGCATTTGGCGGGCGGGAGGTATTGCCGTTCCTCTGTGCACTCTCCATCCTTTACCTTCCATTCGCTACGTTTTAGAGGATACTGCTGCCGAGATTTTAGTTGTTTCTCCCGAGTATGAATCCATGCTTGCCCCTTTGGCGGGTGAATTGGACCTTCGTTTGATTCGGCTCCAGGATTTGTTGAATCATTCTCAGCTCTTGGAATTGCCAATGGTCAATGCGGAGCGGAGAGCCATGATTTTATACACTAGTGGGACGACCAGTTCGCCCAAAGGAGTGGTCACGACGCACGCCAACATAGCCTCTCAAATCAATACCTTAGTCGAGGCTTGGGACTGGCAAGAGGAGGACCATATTTTATGTGTCTTGCCCTTACACCACGTACATGGGATCATCAACGTGATGAGTTGTGCCCTTTGGGTGGGAGCTAGCGTAGAGTTTTTACCCAAGTTTTCTGCGGAGCGGGTCTTCGACATTTTTCTCACAGGCCAGGTCAATTTATTTATGGCCGTACCAACCATTTATTACAAATTGATTGCCTATTGGGAAAAGCAAAGTCCCAACTGGCAAGAGCAAGTGACCCATTGTTTGACGCAATTTCGTTTGATGGTCTCTGGCTCTGCGGCTTTGCCCATCTCGGTCCTTGAAAAGTGGAAAAGAATTAGCCAACATACCTTACTGGAACGCTACGGAATGACTGAAATCGGGATGGCCGTTTCCAACAGTTACCACGGCGAACGGATTCCTGGTCACATTGGTCGGCCTTTGCCGGCAGTACAGTTGAGGTTGGTCGATGAACTTGGTAAATTGGTACCAGACGGTCAGGTTGGGGAAATCCAAATTAAAGGTCCTTCGGTGTTTAAGGAGTATTGGAATAAACCCGAAAAGACGGTGGAGGCCTTTACCCGAGATGGATGGTTTAAGACTGGTGACATGGCCCTGGTTAGTGAAGAGGGCTATTATCGTATCCTGGGACGCAATTCAGTGGACATCATTAAGTCGGGAGGGTATAAAATTTCTGCCTTGGAAATTGAAGAAATCCTTCGTCAACATCCACAAATCAATGATTGTGGCGTAGTGGGCATACCAGATGAGGAATGGGGCGAAATTATTGTGGCGGCCTTGGTATCAAAGGAAGAAAAAATAGATCTTGATGCATTAAGGGAATGGTTGAAAAGTCAGATGCCCTCTTATCGTCTACCCAGAAAATACTTGTTTTTGGAGGATTTACCGCGCAATACCCTAGGCAAGGTAACCAAGAATGAAATCAAAGAACTGTTTGTGTCGAATTGATTTCAGTGATTTGTATATGGCTCAGTTTTTAAAAGCAGTAGACTCCCATGCTTTGCTTAGAAGACCAAGGGCCTCATTGAGGTCAGACTAAAAAAGAATTTTTCCAAAACCCTCATCAATCTCTGCACGATACGTCGAGCATACAACCAGCGTAAATTGCTCGCTGAATCTCTATTTTCGCTACAGTTAGGCCACTCCTAATATTTGCTACAAAAGCATTTTGTTTCCTATATCCATCGTCAAAATAGGACTTACGTTGAAAAAGTGACCTCAGATTGGCAACGGCCAGTTGTTTGGTATTTGGGCTTCTCTAGTTGATCCGAGCCCGCTTTCGAGGCTTAAAAGAAGAACTTCCAGATGCAAGTACTCACCAACGCGGGTAAAATTCCGATAAAAATTCCTTTAAACGATGCTTTGGCATGTTTGGAGAAATCATCTACGACGGGTAGAAAATCGGGACGCATAAAGGTGGGTTTTATCTTCATATAGATTAACCAGTCTAGAATAAAGAGGTCGGCTAAGTTGAAGATTTGAAAAATGGAGTAATTGATCAGAAGGGCCAGCCCAAATCCCAGATTTGGCTGCATTTGTGCGTAGTCAAATGCAGCATAGACCATTATTAATAGGGAGGCGGATAAGAGCGCAACAGCCGTGATTAGCGCACCCGATCGGTTTTGATTTTGTTCATCTGCTCCCAAACTGGCTCCCATCACTTTTGGATCAATCAAATAGGCACCAATGGCGATGGCAAAGGAGATAAGCGTAAGCCATGTTCCTCAGATTAAGATGTGATACAAGACGTCCAAATGGCTATTCAGTTTAATTTTACTGTCGCAGCTCAAGGATCAACTCATCAAGCAGGAACTTTAACTGCGATAACGGTCTTTAACTTTTCTATCAAAGCATTAATCTCCTCAACGGTATTGTCTGCCGAAAAGGAAAAACGAATGGTTTTTCTACCGGGTTCGGACTCAACAGCTTTTAATACGTGAGAACCTTGTTCGGCTCCGGAGCTACAAGCACTCCCTCCCGATGCACTTACCCCCAGAATATCTAAATTGAGTAGGAGCAATTCTGATTTGGGAGAAGGTGGAAAGGAGACACTCAATACTTTGTAATGATAGCGGCCATCGTGGTCACCATTAAAATGAATGTCATCGAAATGATTTTGCAATTGATGCTTGAGGTGGTTTCTGACCTTTTCTATTTGTTGTCGATGTTCGTCCATCTGTTCACAAGCCAGCTCCAATGCTTTGGCCAAACCAGCAATACCGTGAATATTTTCGGTGCCAGCTCGCATGTTGCGCTCTTGCGCTCCACCATTGATATAGGGACGAATGATGTTGTCGTTGTTGATGTAAACGAAGCCGATGCCTTTGGGGCCATGGAATTTGTGTGCAGAGCCCGAGAGAAAGTTAATCCGTATTTTGGACAAATCGATTGGAAAATAACCGATGGTCTGGACCGTATCCGTGTGGAATAGGGCTTGATACTGTTCACAGATGCCCGCAATTTGCTCCAGATCAATCATAGTGCCTATCTCATTATTGGAGTGCATTAGGGAAACCAGGGTTTTTTCCGGATTGTTCTCCAATACTTTTTCCAAATCGGCAGGATTGATTCGACCTTTTTGGTCCACGGGCAAGTAAGTAATTTTAGCCTGGCCACTGTGTTCGATTTGCTCTAGGGTATGCAACACGCAATGGTGTTCCATCTGGGTCGTAATGATATGGTTGACCCCCAAATCTCGGACCGCACATTTCAGAGCCATATTGTTGGATTCTGTTCCTCCCGAGGTAAAGAAAACTTCTCCAATCGAAGAACCAATGTAATTGGCTACCGTTTTTCGAGCTTTTTCGATGGTTGCACGGGCTGATCGACCTTCGGAATGAATAGAAGAGGGGTTACCATAGGTTTCTCTCAAAACCGAGGTCATTGTTTCAATTACTTCAGGGTGTAGGGCCGTCGTAGCAGCGTTGTCCAGATAGATTCTCATAATAAGGTATTTTGTCCTTTTTATAAAAAAGCATTGACCCGAAAAGCAAGGCTTGTACTAGCCATTGCTCATTTCTTGGCCCCCTTGTTACAGCGCTTGAAATCTGTATTGGTTTTATTGAGGTAGATTGGTTAGGGTTGAAATGAAATTTCGGTCTTGCCTGTTAGACAAAGATAGGGGAATTTATAGCGAATTTGGAAAGAAAAAAGGGATTTTTCGGACAGAAAAATAAGGATATG
>JBCCSR010000383.1:0-5649 GCA_039199865.1 Bacteroidota bacterium | reverse complement strand
TGTAACCATCTAAAGTTAGTGACACCTATGCTACAAAGCCCAAAACCTATGTAAATTAGTGCAAAATGAATGTAAAATCAACGTAAAAGCGCCCAAAAGCGCCAATTATGCGATAACTTTGTGAAAAAATCAGTTGTGACTCGTCCCCCGGTATGGGCGCATTTAATGGACCAGAAGAATGAATCAGAAATACCTTATCTATCTCTTCCTCGGCTTGTTTGTCCTTCCTGTTTATGGAGCAGACCAGGAGTCGATTCAAGAAAAACAGATCAAAGGAGTAATGCGATCCATTGGCCATGAGATACTAAACAGTGTTGACGACTGTACTTCTCGTGTCCTCCCCATTGAGCGCTTGTCAGAGAAGACACTCCCTACTTACCGAATTCCATTCGAAAATCCTTTGCGCTTAGATCCAGAGACGATTATTTTTACCATTCATCAAGTGGTCAGTCGCGCCAAAGTGGCCCAGCACTATTTTGTTGAGGTTGAAGACTGTAATACAAAAAGAGTAGTTCATAGCTACGAGATGAGTATTGATAAAGATCCCCATCAAATTGCTTGCTCCGGTCGCATTTTACCCCATAATTGTTACAGCCTGATTTTTACCATCGTCGATCAGCTATATACTAATGGTCATTTCAACAATCAGATTAGTCAGCAGCCCCTTTCCTCTGACCCTCAGGCCAATGAAGTGACGGTCCTAAAATCCTACTTGGCTCCAGCACTGTGTCTGCTCGCACTCACTGCACTATTTCTTTTGCTACGCCAACTTTACTCAAAACAAATGGCATCAGAAGAAGCAACGCATTTTATTAGAATTGGTGCGTCTAAATTTGATCAAAAAAATGGCGTTTTATCAGTCAATGACCAAGACATCCAACTTTCCAACAAAGAAGCACAATTGCTCCATTTGCTGTCCCATACGCTGAATACGACCATCACCCGTGAGGTCCTTTTGCAAAAAGTATGGGCAGATGAGGGAGATTATATTGGTCGAACTCTAGACGTGTTCATTTCCAAATTGCGCAAGAAACTCGAAGCAGATGCGAGTCTAAAAATTATTAATATCCGGGGAGTTGGCTATAAACTGGTGGTCAATTCCATTCACTAATGGATTAACGCTCTTTTATCTACCAAAGATGAACTTAAAAATCAAGACAGATCCGAGGGTCCAAGCAAAATTGGCCCAATACCCGGAGCACATCCGAGTCAAGCTAAATGAATTGAGAAGCCTGATCATTGAAACGGCGAGAACAATAGAAACAATTTCTGTTTTGGAAGAGACGCTGAAATGGGGCGAACCGAGTTATCTGGTAAAAAATGGCAGTACCATTCGAATGGATTGGAAAGAAAAACATCCCGAACAATATGCGATGTACTTCAAATGTACCAGCAAATTAGTTCCCACCTTCAAAGCCCTTTTCGGCCCAACCTTTCAATACGAAAACAATCGCGCGCTTATCTTTGGCATTGATGATTCCGTTCCAAGTGAAGCATTAAAAACTTGTATTGAACTGGCCTTGACTTATCACCAGGTCAAGCACTTACCCAAGCTGGGAAAATAGGCTATAGCTCAAGGGGGCCTGTTTTAGCGAATCAAACTGACATCGCCCTGATATCGCTTGACCAAGCCATCCAAAAACAATACTTCTGCCATCCAAACATAAACACCAGGATCGAGCAATTGCCCTTTGAATCGACCATCCCAGGGTTCGTTGCCTTCAGATTCAAAGACAACCGCCCCCCAGCGATTGAAAACTTGATAAGACAATACTTCCTCTACTGACTGACCTGGATACAACAAAAAGCGATCATTGGCACCATCTCCATTGGGGGAAAAAGCATTGGGAATGTAAACTTCTCGTCCCTTGTTTACCCTAATATTGATCTCATCCGTGTCTACACAACCGTTTTCATCTTCCACCCTAACGTTGACCAACAATTCGTCAACTGGGGTGAGCCTAAATCCATCACAATTCTCGCAAGTGATGAATTCGGTCGGTTCCCAGCTAATGATTGGGTTATCAAATCCTATGGTAAATAATTCCACCTCGACTTCCTCTCCCAAATCCACTTCCTGGTCACCACCAAGAGAAACCAGAGTTTCCGTTGCTCGGGGAATTGTCGCTTCCTCCAAAGCGCTGAGACAACCATTGGCATCAGTGACTTGGATGGGATAATTGCCTGCTGCCAAATTGGGATAAAAATTAAGGGGTCCATTGTCTTCCTCCTGAAAAGAATAAAAATAAGGAGGAGTACCGCCAAAGGCCAATAAGCCGATACTGCCTCCGGTACTTTGATTGCAAGGAATGGGACTAATTTCCACATCCAAGTCAATCGGCGAAGGTGCTAGTATTTGAAATTCTTCTCGATATTCACAAGTTAGTTGATCAACAATTACCACGCTGTAATTTCCAGCGCTGAGATTTGGCAGAGTATCCAAACTCGATAAAAAGTTACCCTCTGCATCCAGCCAATTAATGGTCGCAATAGCATTGGCGTTTACATTTTCCAAATAAGCCAATCCCTCTCCAGAGGTCGCACAAGGGTCATCAACTGTAACTAAATTGTATTGGATTCCCGGCTGTGTCTGGACGACAAAATCATTGGTTCCACTGCAACCATCTGCATCACTTACAACCAATCGATACCCACCCTCTAACAAATCATTGACTCCATCAGTTTCAGACAAAACATTTCCAAAAGCATCTAACCATTGATAAGTAAAAGGAGCCACTCCATTGACCACTTGAACAACAGCTGCCCCAGTAGCTGTTCCAACACAGTTGACATCGGTAATGGAGAATTGGACATTAATGGGGGTAGATTCCGTCAACTCGAAAGCCTGACTAATGGTGCATGCATTGGCATCACTCACCAGGATGGAGAAAGTACCCGCGGGTAAATTGGAAATTTCCGTTCCATCGGATAAGGGCGTTCCGTTGGCATCCAACCAAGTGATATTTAATGGTGCCAATCCGGAAAGTACCTCTACCCTAGCGGTTCCTGCATTCGCTCCGGGACAATGCGGCTCGGAAGTAGTCAATGCAATATCGAGTGGAACGGCAGGTTCCAACTCAAAAGTCTGGCTGCTCGCACAAGCCAAAGCATCGGTGACAAGCAGCTCGTAAGCGCCTGCGGGTAAATCTTCCAGGGAATTGTCGATAGACAATACATCTCCATTGGCAGTTGTCCACGAATAATTATAAGGTGGCGTTCCTCCCGTCACTTGAATCGCTGCCGTTCCCGTGGCAGTACCCGAGCATTCGGGATTCGTAGCGAAAAGTTGCAGTTCAATCGCAGTTGCAGCCTCGATAACAAATTGCTGAGTGTTTTCACAACCCGTAGCATCCGTGGCCAATACTTCGTAGCTACCTGCACTCAGATTATTGACCTCCTCACTATTTCCAACGAGGGCTCCCGCACTATCTAACCACTGGTAAGTAAAGGGAAGATTTCCTCCATTCACCAATAATTCGGCAGAACCATCAGCAGCTTCAAAGCAGCTTTCGTCAGAAGTCAATAAACTGGCCTCCAAAGCCAATAATTCCTCCACAAGGAACGTGGCAGATGCCGAGCAACCGGCCGTATTGGCAAGGCTCAATTGATACGTTCCTGCACTCAAGCCATCATACACGAAATCATCTTCAACTACCGTATTTCCATTTTCATCCTCCCAAATGATACTCAGATCTGCAAGATTATTGTTGGGTACCGTCAGTTCAATCTGCCCATCCGATTGTCCACAGCTCACAGGAACGACATTGGCAGAAAATTGAATTTCATTGCCCTGTTGGATATTTACAGTGTCCGTCAGTAGGACTCCACAAACCTCCGTAACGCCAATCACCGTAATGTCGTCAAAGACGAGAAGATTGAAGGGTTGATTGCCGAAGCTAAAACCCAAAGTGTTTCCCGTAAGGTCTTGATAAGAAACGAAGTTTAACACCGTTGAGGAGTTGGTGATGATCTCGACCTCTGTGACTCCGCATACTTGGGTTTGCGAAGCGACCGTTTCGATGGAGGCCACTCCATCCAAAACCACTTCAATAGAATCTTGGAAACTGACACAGTCTTTGCTAATGGTAAGAAAAATTGTTCCCGGCTCGGCGTTAAAATTAAAAATAGGTTCGGTTGAGGTCGTGCCATTAAATTCCCAGAGGAATTCAAAGCCGTTACCAAATGAGGCGCCGGGAACAGAGATGCTACTAGAAAACAAATCACATAAAAAAATAGTATCTTCTAAGGCTGGCTCAATGACCGGTAATGCAACTTGGTAGGGAATAGAGACCCCACAACTATCGCCAAAATTGACGAGTACCTCGTAAGTCCCCAAACCACTTTGGTCTACCGGAACAGTGTAGCTAGAAGCAGTTTCTCCAACCAGAGCAATTCCATCTCTGTACCATTGATAGGTAACCATTCCGAAAGCGGGAGCAGCCAAGGTCAAATCGCCATCACACCAAGTCCCCTCATTGGGCATAATCGGTCCTACCGTAAGTTGTTCAAACTCCGTTTTTTCATTCAAAATCAGCTGATCCAAAAGATAGTAATTGCCAAAAGAAAAGAAGTTGACGGGAGGTAAGATAACATCATCACAACTTCCTCCGATCGTTATTCCATTAATTTCTGTATTGGGGGTAAACGTCACGCTTACTTCTGACCACTCTCCCGGCGTACCAGTGACGGTTGCCTCCCCCAACAATTGGTACCCAACAGCACCAGAGAATTCGGGGCAAGAGGCTCCGTTGAAAAACAATTGATTGCAACTTTCAACACCGTAGATAGCTATCTTTACTGGGGAAGGTGAATAAGTAATGGCGTTGAAATCTTCCTCTGGAAAAATAAAGCCCAAGTCAAAAGTGAGGGTATATTCTACGCCAGCTTCCAGTGGATTGTCTCCGATACAAGCGCCAATGTATTCGCGATAACTCAGATCTCCCCCGTAATTGGTCCCAACCCAAAAGCCAACTGCACCCTGTCCGTCCGGTAAAGGGAGCGGAATAGAATCAGGGAAATTCCCGAAGGCACCACTAAAACTGAGGCTATTCCAAGCATCCGTTGTCCCGTCAGAGGCCTGTTGCCAACTGTCTAAGCAATTGGCCTGATTGATGTCTTGAGGGAGAAAATCAGGGGAAAAAGAATTACAACCGGGGTTGTCCGCATAACTTTCAAAAGAAGGATTTGGTAAAAAGGAGGGAACCGAAGTCAAAACGGTACAATTACAATCAGAGTCGAGTAAGTCAATCAAACCATCGCCGTCATCATCGATTCCATTATCACAAATCTCTTGGGCACTAACTGAAAAGGACAAAAAAAGAAGAATTAGGGGTATTATCATTTTCATGACAGGCGATGGTTTTGATTGAACTCTATAATGGGGTTCTATAAAGTCATATGCATCTTCGGTCAAAAAGGTTGTATCCGACAGAAAAAATACCTCAAAATAATTTTGGTAAAACCAACCATCCGTCCATTCAATATTTCACTTCAATCCGTTTCAATGCCGTTTTCACATGTTGTATACATCTTTGATAATTGGTATATTTGTAACTGCGAAATTCAAGGGTTTTGCTGATTAAGAAGCGAAACGTCTCATTCGATCGTAGGGACTCCGTATCCAATGGAACGTAGCCAACGAAACGCTTT
>JBCCSR010000382.1:0-5663 GCA_039199865.1 Bacteroidota bacterium | reverse complement strand
TGTTTTTTTGGTGTAGGAACTTTTTATTTTTAATGCGGTAGTTTACAACAACCTAATCCCTTTTTCTTCTAGAGCAATCAATCGCTGGCGATACAAATTACCAATGGCTTTTTTGAAGGCTTTTTTACTCATTTGCATTTGCTCCCGAATCTTTTCGGGCGAACTCTTATCATTCAGAGGTAAAAATCCACCTGCAATTTTGAGCTGTTGTAAAATCATGGCAGCTGAACTTTCAATGTGTTGATAGCCTTGCTTTTGTAAACTAATATCCAGTTTTAAATCCTCCCGAATATTTTTTACAAATCCCTCTAAACGATCGCCTGGCCTTAGTTTTTGGAACAATTCACTATGAAATAGCATCCCCCAATATTTATCATCGACGACCGCCTTCCACCCCAAATCGGTTCTCCTAACAATAAGAACGCTAACTTCCTGACCAACTTCCAAATCTTCATTCTTGTCCTGCAAAAAGCGCCCCAAACGACTGGTGGCCACCAAGCGATCCGATTGCTCATCAACATACACCCGAACAACATAATCCTGTCCCGCAATCATTTTTTCTGCCTGTTCCCGGAAAGGGACCAACAAATCTTTGGGCAAGCCCCAATCCAAGAAAGCCCCAATCGAGGAGACCTCTTTTACGGTCAAGCAAGCAAAGCTATCCGCTAAAGCCAAGGGAGTAGCCGTAGTGGCAATCAAACGATCATCAGAATCACAATAAATAAAAACATTGAGCTCATCTTCCGTTTGTAAACCTTCGGGAGCCGTATTATTGGGCAAAAGGATATCGCCCAAGGGACCACCATCTAGATAATAACCAAATTCTACTTTTCTCAAAACGGGCAAGCTGCTGTATTTTCCAATTTCAATCATCGTTCAAATCAATTAGATAAGTTTATTGTGGGGCAAAAATAAGTACTTGATCATAAATAGTCCTCATTTCTAGGCCACTAAGTGCGCTCACACAATCCAATAATGAAAGAGAGACAAACCCTGTCGGATCTGCCTCTCGCTGGTAATGATTATATAGTTTACTCTTTATGAATCGTAGTCATCTATTGCGTTAGGATGACTTTTCTTGCCATTCTTCCGGCCTCGCTCTGGAGGACAATCCAATAAGTCCCATTAGGATACTCCTTCAAATCAATGGTCGTTGTAATGGTTTCGCTATTAAATGTTCTGGACAACAATTGCTGCCCAATGATATTGAATAACATTAAATCCGTTGAAGCACTATTTTGCCAACTAGCGTGTACGTTCAATTCTCCTTTGCTGGGATTGGGAAAAACTTCTAAAGAAGTCCAATGCTTTAAATTGGTATGAGAGGTAGTTCCCGTCAACTCCACCTCGCAAAAAGAAGTACAGCCTTCCACATCAGTCACCGTAAGAGCATAGGCTCCGGGGGCTAAACCAGGATTGATGACGCTGTTGTTGCCATTGCTCCAGGCATAAGTGTAAGGACCAGATCCTCCAACAACGCTGGCCTCAATGGTTTCGCCACTGGTCCCCGGCGTTGGACTAACCGTACAATTGACTTGCAGTGCTTGGGGAGCCTCAAGGATAAAACTTTCAAAAATGGTACAGCCAAGGGCATCGGTGATCAAAACGGTATACGTTCCGGGCATCAATTCCTCGATATCTTCACTGGTACTGCCATTGTTCCAAGAAAAAACAAATGGAGCTTGACCACTGTTAATCGTCAAATCAATTGCTCCGTTGGCATCCCCAAAACAAACCAAACCACTTTCCTCGGCAGTAATCGACAATAACTCATTATTGACCATTACTTCTACTTCGTCGATGAGGGTGCAATTCAGGGCATCGCTGAGCGTAATGGTGTAAATTCCAGATTGCTGGATGGGAATTCCGGCCGTTATCGCTCCCGTACTCCATTGATAAGTGTAGGGAGCTTGCCCACCCTCTGGCCCCACGGATGCCGCTCCAATTTGTCCACAAAGACCATCCGTAGATTGGATATTGCTGATGAGTTCGTCGGGTTCACTGATGGAGACGGTCTGTACCACCAAACATTGAAAGGCATCATAAACACTGACGGTGTACGTCCCCGATGACAAATCACTCATTATCGGCAGACCATGTCCATTGTTCCACTGATAGGTAAAAGGAGCTTGTCCACCCTGCACTACCACCTGAATATTTCCATCCTGCTGACCAAAACAAGAAACCTGATCTACTACTGTGGTAATGGCCAAACTACTACAATCCACTGGCGTTGTTTCGATCTGAGTTTCTCCAATAGTCCCACAACCGTTCTGATCGGTAATGGTAACGGTATAAATTCCTGCCATTAAATTTCCAATGGTGGCTGTAGTCGCTTGGGTGTTCCAATGATACGTAAATGGTGGAGTACCTCCGCTCGCTACAGCAGTAGCAATACCATCCTGTGCACCGGGAGCAGACTCGTCCACTCCGGTTACAGTCAAAGCAATGATTGCAGGTTGTTCAATTTGTACTTGTTCTACTTGAATACAGCCCAAATTATCAGTCGTCGTCACGAAGTAAGTCCCGGCCATCAAATCAGTATTGAGTGCGCCCAGGGTTCCATCCGACCAAAAATAACTGTAGGGAGGCATCCCTCCCGTTACCATGGCCATGGCTTCCCCATCTGCCCCTCCAAAACAACTGGTTGCACTTACTTCAATAAAAGTCAATAAGCCCGAACAATCCACTGGCCCAGCCGCTAAGTTGGTTTGACCAGTCGTGGTACATCCATTTTGATCGGTAATCGTCAATACATATTCACCTGGCGATAAATTGGTCACATTGCTCGTTGTCGCTCCATTGCTCCACAAATAAGTATAGCCTGGACTTCCTCCACTGATGAGCGCAGCAGCAGTACCATCGTTTTGTCCGAAAAAGGATTCATCGACTGAAGATACACTCACCGTCAACAGGGAAGGTTCTTCAATAAAATCTTCGGCGATGACCCAGCATCCATTGGCATCAGTAATCGTCACTTGAATCAAACCTGGTCCCAAATCACTATTGCTAATGGCCGTTGATTGGTCACTCCAAAGATAATTATAGGGACCAACTCCATTGGCCAACATCAACTGTGCTGCCCCATCCTGAGCACCAAAGCAAGAAATCGAACTACTCTGAATGGAAGCCGTAAAGCTACTACAATCAACGTTGCCTGCCCCCACACTCGTCTGCCCAATTTTGGTACAACCGTTCTGATCCGTCACTGTCACAGTATAAGCACCTGGTGATAAATTGGTAAGCACCGCTCCCGTAGCACCATGTGCCCAGGTATATTGATAGCCCGCAACTCCTCCAATGGTGGTAGCAGTAATACTCCCATCATTAGCTCCCGGACTCGTTACATCAGCGGCCAACAGCTCCAAGGTCAAATCCTCTGGTTGAGTCACCTCTACCGTACTTACTGCCGAACAGCCCATGTCATCACTCACGGTTACGCTGTAAGTCCCAGCACAGAGCCCCGTAGCGGTAGCGGTCAATTGGTTGCCGGTATTGGTATCCCACTGATAAGTAAAGTTTCCATTTCCACCACTGGCCTGAGTGGTCACCGAAGCATCACATTGGCCAAAACAAGAAACGGCTTGTGAAAATGTTACTGCTGCCATTTGGCAGGGAACGGTCAACTGAATATTGTCAAGAAACAATTGATTGCCCCAGCCAGAAAAATTGACAAAAGCGATAGAGACATCATCCATACCATCAAAGGCACTTAAATCGATCGTTATCGTTTTCCATTCATTATCTGTTGGAATAAATCGAACATTGGTTGCACTCGCCGTAGCTAGGGCAGCTCCCCCCGATTTATAAATTTCTTGGTTGTAAAAATTCCCACAATCTGTAGATACCAATAGCATCAAGGTATCCGCAAAAAAGCTGGATCCATTAGACCACGGAGCGTAGGCAACATCAAAAGTCAGTTGGGCACCGCTCACCGCAGTAAAGTCATAAACTGGAGTCAATAAAGCATCTAGTGTGTTAAAAGGATTGTTATTATTGGTACCATCAAAATTATTGAACAAGCCCGCAGCTCCTCCATCTCCATAAGCAGAGACAGAAGTGGTTCGTTCCCACATAAATCCATCTCCATCGGGATTGAGTAGGCCTACCCCATTGTCAGTTGGATTAAAAGCACTGGCTTCAAAATCCTCCATCAAAGGCAAGGTTCTTATTGCTGTTACCCGAGTAGTCAGCACTTGAGCATCATTCTCGGTTTGCAAATCGGTGTTGCCGTTGGGATTTAAGGTGCTTACGTTAAAAACGAATTCTCCCATGGGTGGACTAAAAGCTACCAAACTTACCATTTGTGAGTTCCCAGAGGTCAAGTTTCCCGTCCAATTCATATCCACTGCGTTGCCTCCATCAATTTGGTAACGGATGGTAACAGTGGTCAGGGTATTGGTTCCAAAGTTGGTCAACTGTACTTGCGGGGTAATGTCTCCGTCGGAACACAACTGACTCCCCGAGGGATGCTCGATACTGCTGATCCCCGCATCGTCTCCCAAAAAGACACAAGCGGTACTGACATTACTGGTTAATCCATTTCGACTACCATAACCGCCAAAGTTGGAATTTCCATTCAATACGCCCCGCATCAAAGCCGATTGTCCATTGCTAAAAGAGGTATAACAATAATCTGAATTGACATAGTCCATATAATTGACGTACATATGTTCGGTCCCACCGCAACTAGTAGGCCCCGAAGGAAAATTGCCATTGCTACACCAAAGGTTGGGCATAATCGAAGAGGTCGCATCTCCGATATTTGGCGTATCACTAATATTGTCATCCGCACCACAATCTTCGCCATCGAAGGTATGAGGCAAGCCCAAATAATGCCCAGTTTCGTGAGTCAAGGTTTTATAACCTGATTGTCCAAAACCCGGTCCTCCAAACCAACGGTAGTCAACCACTGATCCGTCGAAACTCCGTCCGATAACTGATGGAAAAGGCAAATAGGCATAGCCTACAGTCCCTCCCTGAGCAGTTGTTCCAGGAATCGCTACGGTCCAGATATTGTAGTACTCGGTTGGATCCCAAAAAGTCGCAGGTTTAATTTCATTTTCAATATTTGAATTATTGCTGCTTGTCCCTGTGATGGTCATTTGGTGGCGAGTGATCCCCGTGGTGGCAGCCCCATTTTCATCGAAGGCAGCCAGACAAAATTGGATTTCTGGATTACCACTAGCGGCCTGCCATTGCGTGGGTGTCTCATCGTAATTGGGATTGGTCGCCGAAAAATCTTCATTTAAGACGTCGAGCTGGGCTCGAATTTGCTCGGCAGACAAATTGGCTCCTACTCCTACGTTTTCTCCATTGTGGATGACATGCACCACTACGGGAATGGTAAGAATTGTTGAGGCTGATTTATTTTCGGCCAAGCCCTGTTCTACCAGTTTTGGAACTACTTTTTGCTTGTAGTATTTCAATTCTTCAGCGTACTCGGGATGTTGAGTAATTTGCCAGTCCGTCATCGCCTTCCAAGCACAATTCCGATGATTGTGACTATGATCGTGATCGTGATTATGCGGAGTAGCTTGTTGAGCAATTAAATTGAATGAGTAGAACAAACAAAGGATTGCGAGTAATTGAGTGTAATTTTTTCTCATCTAGTATGGCTTCCTATTTTCTTATTTATTTTGAGACAAAATGAATGGATGTTC
>JBCCSR010000381.1:0-5665 GCA_039199865.1 Bacteroidota bacterium | reverse complement strand
ATGCAACAACGTTTTAGTTAAGACCAGGTGATCCTTACTCAATCATTACTGACTTTAGTGTACAACAGCATATGCATCATATTAGAAATATCGTCGTCCTCGTCATCATTACTGGTTTGACCGGCCTGTTGGTGGAACCTCTGGGTAAAAATCCCTACTTTTTCAAGCTATACACTAAAGGTATTGAATGCTACCTCTTTGGGATGACCTCTTTTTGGGTACTCAAGAGGGTAATTTTCTATCGCTTGCGCAAAGGAACGGAAGTGGTTCGTTTGGTCAAAACCAGCTCTCGGCAATTCAATTTCATCCTCCATGGGGTTTTGCTCAGTCTCATGTATCTGGCTTATTTGCTTTACTTCGATACTTGGATGGGCTTCAATGTCATCATGATCAGTATATTATTGTTGTACTATCTGGTACAAGTCTACATCAATGCTCATCCTTCCATTTACCTCAATGCCGATGCCTTCATTTACGACGACTATTTTATGAAACGCTGGAATTGGACGCAGATTCGCAAAATCATCAGCGGAGACAAAAAACTGGAAATCATCGGCGAAGAAGAGGATTTTATTTTGGACTTAAACTTGGTTGATGAGGTAGATTATGTCAAATTGACTAGTGAAGTGGAATACAATGTATTGGATGGTGCATTCAGCAGCGAAGGGTCCTCAAAATTACTGATGGATATTGTTCAAAACTATGCAGATTTTTACAACCTGAAAATCGATCGAAACTAAAGGAAAGCGTACCTTTATAAATCAATTAAATCAAGCCAAAGTTCTACCATAAATGATTAAAACCAAATTAACCATAAAGAAAGAGATTCTGTTAGAGGCTTTTCTCCTGATGGCGACTGCCAAATCAATGACAGAATTGTACGAAGATAATTTCAAACTCGTCTCCAAATATGTACATGCCACTTCTCGTGGCCACGAAGCCGTACAATTGGCCCTGGCAATGCAACTCTTACCACAAGATTTCTTATCGGCCTATTATCGAGATGATTCCACCCTTTTGGGGGTTGGAGTAAGTCCATATGAATTGATGTTGCAGTTGTTGGCCAAGCGAGACGATCCATTCTCTGCGGGTCGCTCTTATTACTCCCACCCCAGTTTGAGAGATGAACATCGTCCTAAAATTCCCCATCAATCTTCTGCAACGGGAATGCAGGCGATCCCTTCCGCGGGGATTGCAATGGGCATTCAATATCGAGAAATGCAGGAATTGCACTCAACGGACGATCAGGATAAGCCAATTGTCGTTTGTTCCCTTGGAGATGCTTCGATTACGGAAGGGGAGGTTTCCGAAGCCTTTCACATGGCAGCTTTGCGCCAGCTACCCATCCTGTTTTTGGTACAAGACAATGAATGGGACATTTCGGCCAATGCCAAAGAAATTAGGGTGACGGATGCAGCCGGGTATGCTAAAGGGTTTCCCGGCCTAGGGATACGTAGTATCGAGGGCAATGATTTTTTTGAATCTTACCTCGAAATTCGGAAAGTAATCAAGATCATGCGTAGGGAGCGTCGACCGTTTTTGATACATGCCAAAGTTCCACTGCTCAATCACCATACCTCCGGTGTACGTAAAGAATGGTATCGAGATGACTTGGAAGAGCATCAACAGCGCGACCCCTATCCTTTATTCAAAAAACAATTGCTTGATATTGGCGTCTCCATGGCCGAATTGGAAGCTCTAGAAGCTCAAGCTCGGGAAAAAGTCGCCGCCCATTTTGAAAAAGCATTGCAAGCCGAAGATCCTCGCCCCGAAGATTTGTATACCCATGAATTTGCTCCCAGCCCCATCAGTGAAGAATTAGGAGAACGAAGCCCGGAAGGAACTGGAGAAAAGGTAATGGTGGATTGTGCTTTGTTTGCCATTAAAGAGTTGATGAGCAAACATCCAGAATGCCTGTTTTATGGGCAAGACGTTGGTGGACGCTTGGGAGGAGTATTCCGGGAGGCAGCTACCCTGGCACAAGAGTTTGGCGACACAAGAGTTTTCAATACTCCAATACAAGAGGCGTTTATTGTGGGAAGTACAGTTGGGATGTCTGCAGCGGGTCTTAAACCCATTGTGGAAGTCCAATTTGCCGATTATATTTGGCCGGGTCTCAATCAACTATTCACCGAAGTGAGCCGTTCTTGTTATTTGACCAATGGCAAATGGCCTGTTAGCATGATTTTGCGCGTACCGATTGGTGCTTATGGAAGTGGAGGGCCTTATCATTCTTCAAGTGTTGAATCCGTCGTTTGCAATATCAAGGGAATTAAAATTGCCTATCCTAGCAATGGCGCTGATCTCAAGGGATTGATGAAATCAGCCTATTACGATCCCAATCCGGTGGTTATTTTTGAACACAAAGGATTGTATTGGTCTAAAGTCAAAGGAACGGATGCCGCTCGTTGCATCGAACCTGCTGATGATTATGTGATCCCTTTTGGGAAAGGTCGACAAGCATTGCTCGCCGAAGAAGAGCAAATTGAAAAAGGGACTAGCCTGGCTGTCATTACTTATGGGATGGGAGTCCATTGGGCCTTAAATGCAGCCCAACAGTTTGCCGGCCGGATCGAGATCGTAGATTTACGAACGCTCTATCCGCTTGATGAAGAGATGATTTATGCGGCTGCTCGTAGACATGGCCGTTGTTTGGTCATTACCGAAGAGCCCGTGAATAATACTTTTGCGCAAAGTATTGCTGCTCGAATTCAAGAGCACTGCTTTGAGGCATTGGATGCGCCAGTCATCACAATTGGTTCGGCCAATATGCCAGCGATTCCGCTGAATTCGACGCTTGAACAAACGATGATTCCATCGATTGAGAAAGTAGAAGCCGCAATTGATAATCTTTTAGCGTACTAAATCACTCTACTAAAAGCAAAAAAGTGTTCAAGTGTCCTGACTCAAAATGAAAGGAACACGAGAACACCGTGTCAACACGCGATAATTTCTTGGCTAAATGATTTTTTGGATGCTTGCCCGTTTTCCAATCAAATGTCAACCTAGATCGGACACACAAAAAAATTCAACATCTAAGATAGGGATCGATCTGCTTGAGCAAGCTACCCATCTGGGTAGTATTTTGGATGGGGCTCGATAGTTTTATCCTAAAATAGGCCTCTAGGGAACAAAGGATGCCTATTTAAGACCTTTGTTATCGCACGATATTTTGCTATCTTGGAGTTGAGCAATGAATCCAACGATTTACTTTATCACCGCAGCTTTCCTGCTTCTGCTTACCCTTGCCATAGCACTGGCACTACTCTATGCTTTGCGGTATGGACTACGAGGAGGAGTGCTAAATGAACGGCAACAAAAAAGTGTTTTGCTCTATTTTGGTCTGGGTATTTTCTGCTGGTTGGCCTTTCTCACTTTAATGGCTTTCATTGGTTTTTTTGATAACTTTGAAGACTTGCCCCCAAGGATTTTGGTAGCGGTCTTACCTCCTCTGATTTTACTACTTGTCTTATTATTTTCAAAGCGCTTCGGACAGTTGCTCAATCGTATTCCCGAACACTGGCTGATATACGTTCAATCTTTTAGAATACCCATGGAGCTGTTGTTGTGGTTGGGATATTTGGGAGGCTTTATCCCGTTCCAGATGACTTTTGAGGGCTTAAATTATGATATACTGGTTGGGATTACCGCGCTAATGGCTGGTTATGTTTTCTTTGGTCGGGGACGCTATCGTCATTTTGAAGCCATTATTTGGAACATATCGGGCATTACTCTTTTGCTGAATATTGTCCTCATTGCCGTTTTATCAGTACCAGCTCCTTGGCGAGTATTTATGAATGAACCTGCCAATCGTTTTATTGCGGAAGCGCCATTCATCTGGATTCCTGGATTTATTGTACCTTTCGCTTTTGCAGTACATTTGTTTTCATTGAAACAATTGTTGAGCAAGCCTGTCAGGAGTCGTCGACCATTTTTAGGTCGGAGAAAAGATAAGGTTGAATAACAGATAACCAATCAAGCAAAATAATATGACTTACAAAGACAAAGTGGTCTGGATTACCGGAGCTTCTTCAGGAATTGGAGAGGCGCTTAGCTATCAATTTGCCAAGGAGGGGAGTCGTTTGATTTTGTCTGCTCGAAGAAAAGCAGAATTGGAGCGTGTGAGGGCGGCTTGCGATTTACCCGATGCAGCCATTCTGGTGCTTCCTCTTGATTTGGCCGAGCATGACCAGATGCCCGCTAAAGTGGCGCAAGCCAAAGCGCATTTTGGTCGAATTGATGTTTTGATCAATAATGGAGGAATTAGTCAACGTTCGTTGATTTTGGAGACTGATTTTTCCGTGTATCGCCGATTGATTGATATTGATTATCTGGGGACGGTTGCTTTGAGTAAAGCCATCTTACCCACCTTTATTGAGCAGCAAAATGGGCAGTATGGGGTGGTAACGAGTTTGATGGGGCTATTTGCTTCTCCACTTCGGTCAGGTTATTGTGGGGCCAAGCATGCTTTACACGGTTTTTTTGATGCCCTGAGAATGGAGCACGAAGACGATAATGTCAGGGTAACCATGATTTGCCCCGGATTTATTCATACCAATGTTTCGATGAATGCTTTAGTAGCAGACGGTTCGAAACAACAAACCATGGATCAATCAACCGCTGCGGGGATGTCGCCAGAAAAGTGTGCCGCAAAAATTGTGGCGGGAATGCGTCGGGAGAAGTATGAGATTTTGGTTGGAGGAAAAGAAACTTATGCAGCTTATCTCAAGCGTTTTTTCCCACGTATGCTTCATCGCTTGGTCCGGAAATCTGCAGTGACTTAAAAATCGTTTTTGAAAGGAATAAAAAAAGGTGATTTACACGGTTAGGAGCAAATCACCTTTTCAGGATATTTAGACCTCTCTTTCGGGAGGAAAACTAGTCTTAAACTGCGAAACTCTCGCCACAGCCACACTCTCGAACGGCATTGGGATTGTTAAAATAAAAGCCTTTTCCGCTCAGACCGCCAGAAAACTCTAAGGTCGTATTACAGAGGTATAAAAAGCTCTTCAAATCCGTGACCACCTTGACCCCATTGTCTTCAAAGACTTGATCATTGGGCTGTGATTCATTATCAAAGTCCATTTTGTAAGACAAACCAGAGCAACCGCCACTTGTCACACTAACGCGGACAAAGTAGTCACCCGTCAAGTTTTCTTGCTGGAACAACTCATTGATCTTATTTTTCGCTGAATCTGCTACAAAAACCATAATCCTTTATTTTTTCACGATAATCTTCAACGTGATGAATGACAAGTTTTGGCTTAGTGCGAGGCTTCGCCGACATCTACCTTGATGCCATTTTTTTGCTGATAATCGGCGATGGCACTCTTGATTGCATCTTCTGCCAAAACGGAGCAGTGAATTTTTACCGGAGGCAAAGCCAATTCTTCAACAATATCCATATTGTCGATGCTCAGAGCTTCGTCTACTGTTTTTCCCTTCAGCCATTCTGTTGCCAAAGAAGAAGAGGCAATAGCAGAACCGCATCCGAAAGTTTTAAATTTAGCGTCTTTAATGACGCCTGAATCATCGTCCACCTCAATTTGCAAACGCATAACATCCCCACATTCAGGAGCTCCAACTAGACCCGTACCGACATTTTTATCGCTTTTGTCCAGCGTACCCACATTTCTGGGATTTTTGAAGTGATCAAGCAATTTAT
>JBCCSR010000380.1:0-5666 GCA_039199865.1 Bacteroidota bacterium | reverse complement strand
CTACCACCAAACAGCCTTGTTTTCATTAATATCTCTGGCAAGGAATTAGACGGATTACTTGAGAATAAGCGCGTCAAACTTGGTCCTGGTGAATCTGGCAGCTACCGTGTTCAGGAAAGCTTACCAGTAAACCTTTGGACTCGAAGCTTCGACGGTAGAGATTTGCTACCGGCCTTAATCAAAACTTACAAATTCAAAGCCGGACATCGCTACTTAATTATCTTCTTTCCTCCTGTTTTGCGTGGCTCTGTCGATTTGGATACGAGATTGATAGAAGAATCATTATCACAAGATGAATCTCCCTAATCTATTCTTTATTTTTAATATGATTTCGAATTTAACCTTTATAGGTAAATTAAAATCAAAAATTTAGCTCAGTCAAAAATCTTACCCGGCGTCGATATCAGAAAAATCAAAGAGCTCACTCATGCTGACCCCAAGGCAATCTGCGATTTTTTGACAACCTTCAATCGATGGCGCGTTGATTCCACGCTCAACTAATCCAATAAAGTCTACAGAATAATCACTCCATTCTGCTAGCTGTTCTTGAGTATAACCTGCGCTCTTGCGAAGCATCCTGATTCTTCTGCCAAGATTATTTTTAATCACGTAGTAAGACTACTGATTATCGATTCAGCATAACACCGAGTCTGACTACGGATTTTTTCTTGATTAGATAGGAATTAATTCCTAATCATTGACTAACATGTTAGATTCCATTCGAAAGAGTTGCTTAGCGATATGCATTATCACCACTGCTTACTGCGGCCAAAGCCTTCATCATTATAATACCCTCAGCGACGCTGAAGCAGACGCCATCATATTGGCCGAGGTCGCCTCAAAGGCGGCAGAAGAATCGGCCCGTCTGGCGGAGCTGAATCAGGCGGAGATTTTATCCGAAGGTGTTCTTGAGGATAATGGGCGGCGGATCATCATTCGTCAGCTGTCTGCACCAAACGGAATTAGGCGTGCCATGCGCTTTGGCGTTTACCAAAAAGATCGTTTGACCGATGAGGCCATCCGCAACTATCAAGCTCCCTTTCAAAGTTTGGATGCGAGGAAGGCATTGCTCAAAACCGTCCAGCGATTAAGCGGGAAAGGCTTCGAGGAAATCAAACAAAAACTTCCTTCCTTTGCAGGCCCCGTCCAAATCATTTACGGCGAGAGGGACAAAATTTTACCTCAAGTGAAAAACACGATGGCAGCGGTAAAAAAAGATTTGCCCCAAGCCCGCCAATATTCTTTTCCCAATTGTGGGCACTTCCTTCAAGAGGAGGAACCCGAAAAAATTGTTGAATTGGTTGCGACTTTTATGGAAGCTCATCCCTAGTCCACCTCATTGCTGGAAAGGCTTAATTCTCTCTTAGTTCGCTCATCTTCCATTCCCCACTAGCCATATCGGGTTTGGGATTGATTTGGGAAAAATGTTTATTTAAGACCGTATTTCTACTGTATTCTACGGGAGGAGTACGGGTATAATCTCGCACGGACTCCGTCAGGGTATTGTCATTGACCGCACTGATTCGGATTGACCGCTCTTTTAGCACTTTTCCATTGGCGTCCTTCAAAGTGTAGCTTTTGCCCCAGGACATTTCTCCCATGGAGCGATTGGAGATTTCAAGGCTTTGCGTTCCCTTAGTGTAAATGTTTGTGCTGGCATCCACTTCTTCACTGCTATCATCTCGCGTACCATTTTTAGTCCACTCATTCAGATTGAAATCACCGAAATGAGGATAACTAAATCGCTGAGCAGTGTTGAGGGCATTGCCTTTATCTTCCCCCTCTTTTTTGAGGGCACCGCCAAAGACCCAACCTATTTTTCCCGCAGCTGTTTTGACTTGGATCCAAGGTTCGGTATACGACTTTCCTCTTAACTCGATGGTTTCGGTAAAATCAGATTGTTCGCCAGTTTTTAGGAGCCGTTCGTTTTCTTTGGCTTGGGCAACAACTTGGCTTTTCATGTTGGGTTGTTGTCGGATATTGAGTTGATCTACCCAAGCAATGACTGTGAGGTCTTCCTGATCAGCCATCGTCTTTTCTTCGGTTTGAGTAGTGGTGCTTGGCTCGCCTTCGACGGTGGCATTGGCATCGCTGGTGTTCGAGCTTGAGGCGGTCTCTCCCGAATCACAGGCGATCAATAGGGACAGACAGAAAAAACTAAATAAGAAATGGCGTTTCATCATGATGATAGGGTTGGTGAAGGTAAATGTTGGAAGTATGATCTCGATATTGGACGGGGTAAAGGTAGATAAAGATAATTTGAATTGATCAATTTTAGGACTCAATTACTTACCTTTATCAAGTGCAGATAAATTTTAATTTTCCAGTGATCTTAAATGGAGCGGTGATTGTCTTGGGCCTTTTTGCTGCGTTTAGTTTATTTTTCAAAAATCAAAATCGCTCGGCCAATCGACTGATGGCGCTCTTTCTAATCAGCACTTCTCTATGGTTAATCGATAACTTTATGCGCATCGCCGGAATCTATGAACAGGATCCCGATCTTTACTTCAAACCCATTTACTACTCTTTTGCTTTTGGTCCTTTGCTGTATTTTTATGTCCTGAGTATTGTCAATAGTGAATTCAAATTCCGGCCCTTTCATTTGATCCACTTTATTCCGGTCTTACTACAGGCAGGACTGTACTTTTTTTTGACCTGGCAAGATTATGATTTCAAAAGATGGTATTGGCAGGAAATCCATTTGCCCTATACCTATCGAATCGAGTTTGACGGTAGCTTCATTTCTATGGCTCTTTACTCTTTTTTCGCTATTCGACTTTTAAATGCTTACCAAAAATGGCTGGACGATACCTATTCAGATACCTCCAAAAGCAAACTCAATTGGTTGAAAGTAATGTTGATATTGATGTTGGTCCTCACCTTGCAATGGTTTGTCGAGCTCATCCTACGAGATTTGTACGCCAACTATTACCAATACAATTTCTCTCCTCTGATTTTAGGCCTTCTGACTTTGATCCTGGCTTTCCGAGCTTTCCATCAAGAAGATCAAAAGGAGATTGTCTACCAGAAGAAGGCGGTAGAGCCTCCCAAGACCAATACGCTCGACTTTAAGCAGGAGGTTCTTACCCAAATAGAAGCGAGAATGCTGGAGCATCAGGATTATCTCGACCCAACTTTAAAACTCAAAACCTTTGCTGCCAATTGTCAATTGCCACAAAAAGTAGTCTCCCAATACCTCAATCAAAGACTACATCAGTCTTTTCATGATTATGTCAATCATTATCGAATCGAGGAGTTTAAGAAACGGCTTGCAGAAGAAAAAGGAGAGTTGATGACTTTTGAGGGGCTGGCTTATGACTGTGGGTTCAATTCCAAAGCAACGTTCAATCGTATTTTTAAAAAACTAACGGGCCTTACTCCCAGCCAATACGCCGCAAAATAGCTCGTACTTTCAAGGGAGCAGAGACGTGAGGCTACTTGGTTTTCCTTTTCAATCCCCCTTTTTTCCTCTAGAAATAGCTCAAAACCCGTTCTGCAACGTCTCAAAACGCGTTTTGCACCACGGCCCACTGCATTTTGGTCGACTTTTGAATCATTGTTCATTTAAAAATTAAAACAATGATTTCGAGAGTTCACATCATCCTATTCTGCTTCATCAGTTGTACTGCTTGTACTCAGGATGCTTGGCCCAATAAGACGCGCGTACTTCCAGAGCAGTTGCGCAAAATCCCCGTTGCCCTTTATATCCAGCACGGTCCCAACCCCAATTATCCCGAGCTCAATGATACTGGAAGAAATCCCGAAAGCAAATACGTTTGGAAACACGAAACGACGGTTTGTTCCCCTACTCAGGAATTGACCGTCATTAAGGCGGGTTCTTTTATCTGGTACAATGAAAGCGGCTGGAAAGAAAATGTCCAATACAATCAAAAAGACTTTCGAAAAAAATTCAATTGTCCAAAAGGCATCCTCAAGATGGGGGCCTGCTACACTTTCAAAGAAAACTACCGATGGGGATCCAATCTTTACGGAGGAGACGCCCTTTGGTATGTTTTGGCCAAAGACAAAAACGGTAAAGTCTATAAAGGCATCGGTCTGATCGAAACCGAGGCAGAACTTTTGGATAAGAACGGCAAGTAGTCAACAGACTTAGCCGCATCTTTTGTCCATCCTAATTTTTCCACTTATAAAAACAATCCATCATGAAAAAATTAATTTTAAGTCTAGTACTAAGCATCTCTTTCACCACCCTTTTTGCTCAACAGTATCAATTAAATATTGGACAGTCCCAACTTCACTGGAAAGGCTACGGGGAAGTCGGTGGCTTTAGTCAAGAAGGCAGCATTACACCCAAGCGAGGACAAATCCAAATGGAAGAAGAGGAATTGAAAAACGCCAGTTTGGTCATCGATATGAAAAGCATCAAAAATGAGGATAAAAGTTTGACCAAGCATTTGAAGAACAAAGACTTCTTTTACGTCAAAAAATATCCTGAAGCCAATCTGGAAATGATTACTTTTTGCGATGGGATGATGCAGGCCAATCTGACCATTAGAGGAATTACCAAGGCGATTGAATGTCCAGTCGAGATTATGGCCAGTAAGGGGAAAGTCAAAGTGAAAGGAAAGGTCACGATAGATCGAACCCAGTTTGACATCAAGTACAACTCCAGTTCTTATTTCCAGGACTTGGGCAATTATGCCATTAAAAACGATTTTGACCTAAGTTTTGAACTGTATTTTGAGCGTTAGTTTAGTCTTGTTCAACATCCATACTTCGTTTGATGCCCAGTCGCTCGATCTTTGAAAATAGGGTAGTGGGGCGCATGCCTAAAATCTTGGCGGCGCCATTTGCTCCACTCACCCTCCATTGGGTATGTTGGAGCACTTCGATAATGTGTTCCTTCTGGAGGTCTTCCATTGTTTGAAAAGTCTTGCGCTTACTGCGTTTTTGTTTGCCGTTTAACCATTCGCCGAGCTTGAGTTTACCTCCCGTTGCGGTAATGACCCCACGTTCAATCAGGTTTTCCAATTCTCGAACATTGCCGGGAAAATCGTAGGCCAGCAAACGCTTGATGACTTTTTGGGGAATATCATTAATCTTACGGCCCATTTTGGCCCCAATTTTTTCGCAAAAAAAGCGGGTCAAGACGGGAATGTCTTCTCTTCGTTCTCTGAGGGGAATACAATGGATGGGAAAAACATTGAGTCGATAGTACAAGTCTTCGCGGAAATGCCCCTTTTCGATGGCTTTGGGCAAATCTCGATTGGTTGCCGCCAGCAGTCGAACATTGACCTGAATGGCTTGTGTACCACCTAGTCGTTCGATGACGCCTTCCTGAATGGCCCGGAGGAGTTTGGGTTGTAGGTCAATGGGCAATTCACCAATTTCATCGAGCAATAAAGTCCCTCCGTTAGCCAGTTCAAATTTTCCTACTTTTTGGCGAATGGCACCGATAAAAGCGCCTTGTTCATGTCCAAAAAGTTCGCTTTCTATCAAATTGGCGGGTAGGGCGGCACAGTTGACTTTGATTATGGGCCTTTGACTGCGCAAACTCAATTGGTGAACGGCGCGGGCAATGAGTTCTTTTCCCGTTCCACTCTCTCCGGTGATGAGTACCGTAGAATTGGTTTCTGCTACCTGTTCGATTTGTTGGAGCACTTTTTTAAAATCCTTACTGATGCTGACAATCTCTCCAAAATTAT